>CANCAR010000010.1 GCA_947374125.1 Hyphomicrobiales bacterium
GTGAAAACTGGCGGGGGTTTTCTTGATGAGGCCGATTGTTTTGATGGTATTTTGTTATATCCGGTGATATCATCGATTTCTATTAATTGGGGTGGATAGGGGATGTCCTCAACTTCACAAAAACGAGCTTCGGTAACCCATCGTGAACGCAACAAGGCGCAGGGGCTGGTGCGACTAGAAGTGAATGTCGCGAAAAGGGATTCTGGTCTCCTTCGTGCGCTCGCCCAAGAACTTCGCGGCGGGCCAGAATGGGCTAGACTACTGCGCATGACGGTTGAAAACGCGCTTAAAGCCAGCGACGCCAAAACAGCTTTCGACGTTTTTGGGTCGGGCCTCCGCGATGAGGTATTTGCGGGTGTCTTTGATCAACCGCGTTCGTTGAATTAATTGGGCATGCGCTTTGAGAATGATCGCAGTTCAGCGAACACATCGCAAACATAACAACTGTTGGTACCCTTCTTCACCCCACCCGCGCCGTCACCTCAATCTCAACCTTCATCTCGGGCTTAAGCAATCCGGCCACAATATAAATTCCGCCGGCGGGTCGGATCGTGCCAAAGACCTCGCCGCATACGCCAAGCACGGGTTCGCAATAGCTCCGGTCGGTCACAAAATATTGCGCCCGGAGCACCTGGTCCATGGACGAGCCCGCCTCTTCCAGAACCTTTGCGAGGGTGCGAAAAATATTACGTGTCTGCTCAGCGACATCCTCTGGAAGAGTCATCGTGGTGTAGTCATATCCTGTGGTGCCGGATGCGAAAACGAGATCACCATCGACCACTGCACGCGAATAGCCGAAAGCCTTCTCAAAAGGTGAACCGGTCGAGATTAATCGGCGGGTCATGGGTCAGCCCTCAGTTCAAAATCGGCGACCAAGCGGGGTCAGAGCCAAAAGACGGTGTCGGTACCGGTAATTCCACCCGACCTGTCACGTCCACCATAAAAATCTTAGCCCCAGCGCCGCCGCCTTGGTCGCGGAAGAACATCAGATAGCGGCCATTGGGTGCCCAAGTTGGGCCTTCATTATGGAAACCCTCGGTTAGAATCCGCTCGCCCGAGCCATCCGGCTTCATGATGCCAATCGCAAAAGTACCACCTTTTTGGCGGGTAAAGGCGATGTAATCGCCTTTCGGCGACCAGACGGGGGTGGAATAGCGCGCGCCCTCGCCAAAGGAGATACGCTTGGCGGCCCCACCCGATGCACCCATCACATAAATCTGCTGGGTGCCGCCCCTATCCGACTCAAATACAATTTGAGAACCGTCGGGCGAATAAGACGGCGAGGTATCAATCGCTGGCGTATCGGTGAGCCTTGTGGTGGTGCGCGAGCGCAAATCCATCGTGTAGATATTGCTCGCCGCGCCTTGGGCTAAGCTCATAATGACCTTTTGACCATCAGGCGAGAAACGCGGCGAAAAGGTCATACCCGGGAAATTGCCGACCACTTCGCGTTGGCCTGTATCAATATTGAGCACATAGACCTTCGGGTCACCTTCCCCGAACGACATATAGGCGACTTCCTGCCGCGTCGGCGAGAAGCGGGGCGTTACCACCAATTCGTCGCCTTTGGTCAGATAGCGCGCATTCGCGCCATCCTGATCCATAATAGCTAACCGCTTGACCCGCTTATCCTTTGGGCCCGTCTCGTCGACGAACACGATATGGGTATCAAAAAAGCCCTTTTCGCCGGTTAATCGCGAATAGACGCCATCCGAAATGATGTGGCTTACACGACGCCACAACGTTGGGTCGGTCATATATTGCTGACCCGCCAATTGTTGGCCAGACAGCACATCCCAAAGGCGGAACTCGGTTTTGATTTTACCTGAGGCGTCTTTGGTGACCCGGCCTGTGACCAAAGCCTGCGCGTTGATCGCCTTCCACGACGCAAAATTCGGCGTGGCGTCGAAATTCGGCGTTTTATCGATAAAGGCCGCTTTGTCGATGGGTTGGAAGACACCCGAGCGCTTGAGATTATTGATAATCACCGCGCTTATTTGGGCGTTCATCGCAGGATCGGCGCCGACAAAATCGGTAATCGCGATCGGCATGGGCTGGAAATTACCCTTATCGATGGTGATGGCCAATTCAGCACGGGCTGATGTGGCAACAAAACCAATAAAGAGCGTTAGAAGGAGCCGGATGGGGAAGGAAAGAGGATTACGCATGGCGGTTAGCCTTAAAAGACAGGGCGGAAGGTGAAACACTAAAAGAAATCGTGCTGAAAGGCATGGTCACGCATCCTTTAGCGAGAAGCTTAAAATCACGCTGCGCCACTCCCCATAAAACGGCTTGAATTGCTTGGGGAGCAGATCGAACGGTGCCGCACATCCGCTAATCGCGCGAACGGCGCTTTCCTCGAGTGCCCGGCCCGAGGTGTCGGATGATGGGCTTTCAACGGTCGGGGGACCATCGAGTGCGCCGTCTTCACGTAGCTTTATGCGGATTTGTGGCGCGGGCCGGTTGGGATCTGGAAACAGATTGGCCAATTTCCAGCAATCGGTGACCTTTTTATAGATATAGCCATTAATCTGATCGAGTTGGCTCAGGCTAAGCTTAGCCGCCGTTCCCGTCGCCGTACCTGCGGCCGCGGTTTTCGAGGTCTCTGAGGCGGTCGAGGCCATTTTTTGCGGCGTCTCTTTGGAAACGAGCAATTTTTGCAACGCTGCCGGGTCAAAAGCCGTCGTCGGCGTTTTTGGCGCTTCTACGGGCTTCGGCGGTTGGACCTTTTTGTCCTGCTCCAGCATTTTCTCAATCGGGTCCGGATCAGCCTTTGGCGGGAGAGGCTTGGGTTCGGGTTTGGGCGGTGGCGCCTGTTTTAAACCTTCGGGCTTCGGATCAACCGGCGCGGGATCCGGCTTCGCTTCAGGTTGGGTAGGAGTGGGCGGCGGCGTTGGGGCTGGCTTTGGCTCGGGAACCGGTTGCTGCTCTGGGGGCTTAGCGGGCGGCGATGGAATGTCCTTCTTTGCATCCGCGGAGTCGGGCTTGATCAGCTCTTCTTCGGCAACCTTATCCGCCTTCGGCTTGGCCTTGGGTTTAATCTCTTTGACGGTTTTGTCGCCCTTGGTCATGGCGGTCAATTGATCGGAAGTCACCATTTCAACCGCGATCGATTCCGGCTGTTCTTCGAATTTGGGTGTCGTCGCAAAGGCGATGAGCGTGGCAAGCAAAAGCGCCGCGTGTATCGCGGCGGATAAAGGAATGCCAGGTTCGGACCAGTTGATCTTCACCGCCGATGTTCCATTAATTCTTGCATCGTCTAATGCGCTGCCGGTTCATTAACGAGCGCCACTTTTTTATATCCAGCCGTTGTGAGCGTCGCCATGAGCTCCGCAATGCGGCCATAGGGGATGGTCTTGTCTCCCCGAACAAAAATCCGTTCTTCGGGCCCCGTTTTGGCAATGGCTTGAAGCTTTGGCAAAAGCTCCGTCAGCGTGGTTTCCGTATCCATCAAATAGAGTTTGCCATCCCCCTTGATCGAGACAATCAGCGGCGGTTTATCCGCATTCAGCGCAGCCGCTGAAGTTTGAGGCAGATCAAGCGGGACGCCGGTTGTCAATAAGGGGGCCGCTACCATGAAGATGATCAAAAGCACCAGCATGACGTCGATGAACGGCGTCATATTGATCTCGGACATCGGTTGATGCTTGCGTCCGCCCCGCCTGCCGCGCCTACCGCCACCGCCGCTTTGAGCCGCTGCTGCCATTGCCATAGCGTGTTGTTCCCTTAATTCTGGATACGTTCGTCGATGTGGCGGGAGAGAATTGCAGAAAATTCATCGGCAAATCCCTCGAGCCGTGCCTGTTGTTTGGCGGCCCGCGCCTGCAACCAATTATAGGCGATAACCGCCGGAATAGCGGCGAACAGGCCAATCGCGGTGGCGAACAAAGCCTCAGCAATACCGGGGGCCACAACGGCAAGAGACGTGTTTTTCGAAGCCGCAATCGAGCGGAAGGCCGTCATAATGCCCCAAACCGTCCCGAATAATCCGATAAACGGGGCCGAAGCACCGATGGTGGCCAAAACTAATAATTTAGATTCAAGCCGACCCACTTCGCGCTGGATCGTCACATCCAGCACCTTATCAATGCGCTGGGCAAGATTGACGAAGGAGCTGCCGGTTGCCTGCAAAGACCGCTTCCACTCCCCCATGGCCGACATAAAGACGGCCGCCATATCATGCGTCTCGCGGTCTTTGAGCGTCGCATAAAGCTCATCAAGCGATTGGCCGGACCAGAACACGTCTTCAAACCGGTCCATCGCGTTTTGGGTACGTGCGTAGAGGAAAGACTTGTCGATGATGATGCCCCAGCACCAAACCGATGCACCGAGAAGGCCAATCATCACAAGTTTAACGGCAAAAGCCGCTTGCCAGAACATTGACCAGAGCGTGATGTCGCTTGAGGCGGCAGTGGCGATATCGGTTACATCCATGGTGTCAGAGTCCCTCACGACGGCGATACGAAACGGGCGGCTAAAGCGTGACGACATCGGCACCACCCTCCGTCGCGCGGAATTTAGGCGAAACAAGGGCTAAACCGAATCGGGCTGCAATCAGCCGGGCAGCTATGCCCTCTGTTAAGACAACATCAAGGTTAACAATGGGTTACGAATGTGGCCTTTTTGGCCCCGTTCAGCTCAATCAGAGCCAAGCTTTTCGCGCAGCGTCTGCGAGAGCCGGGCGGGCTTTCCATCCTGAACCAAGGCGACCAGAACAGTCGCGGTGACGAGCACCACCTCACCTCGAACGATACGCTGTGCGAGGGCTAGCGAAGCGCCTTTGATGGCCTCAATCTGAGTCTCCACCGTAACAAGATCATCCATCAAGGCGGGTTTGAGCCAATCAATGGTCATCTTCCGAACGGCGAATGCCATTGCGTGCTCATCGCCATGAAGTGCCGACTGATGCACGCCAAGATCCCGCAACAGCTCTGTGCGGCCACGCTCGAGGAAACGGAGATAGGACGCGTGATAAACCACGCCGGAAAAATCCGTGTCCTCGTAGTAGATGCGGATGGGGAGTGTGTGGGGCTTGTTAGACGTCATTCGAAAAATTCGTTCTCAATATCCATTCGGCCATCGAGGACGCGGAGGATGAGGATACGATTCTGTTCAACGCGGTAAATAATGACGTTCAAACCTGAAACGACACGTCTCAGCCCTTCTTCAACTTCGTTCCATTCCGTGCCTGAAAAGGGATAGTCTGAGAGCCGAGCAAAAGCTGCATCCAATCTGGCGATCATTTTTTGAGCGGCACGACGGTCGAATGCTTTAACGGCCTTATAGAGGTTTTTAAGGTCGCGATTAGCTTCCGACGTTTTATAGACCTTCATTTTGCGGCGTAAGCCACATTTTTGCTGTTTTCGGTGAGTTCTTCAGCGTCAATCTCAGCCATAAATTCAGCCATATTCCATTCGCTAACCCGACCGGCATCGGCATCATCGATCCCTTCCTGTACGAGTTGCTTGAGAATTCGAAACTTCTCGCCCTGATCTTTGAGATAGGCAACGGCACGTTCCCGAAGTTCTTCCGGGAAATCTTCTAGTGCCTCGGCGGCCCAGAGTTTTGTGTTTTTCATAACGTTTTCCTTATCATGAACAGCCAAGAAACGCGAATACTTCAAGGAATTCCAATCCCGAATAACTTTTCTAGGACCCCATCAAATGTTTTTACTTTCGTAAACCTATTGCGCGGTAATGACCGAAGATTTGGACGTTCTGCTTTTTTACCTTCTGAATCGCCCTTTGTATGTATTGCAGGTTTAAGGCTCATAATATCGGGTAGTGGTAACTTTGGATGGGCACCAAACCAAAGGTAGCCCTCGGCTTCCAAATCATCGTTGACTAAAATAACCAAAATGCATCCACTGGGCTTCTTAGCCAGATCAAGACTTACGTTAAATTTGGCTCGCTTTCCATCGGCCTTTAGGACCTTTAGCTGGACATGACGAAGCACCCCAAGCGATGAAATAACTAAATCGTAGCCACCTCGATCAAATTCTGACCTTAAAATTTCGATATCGAATATTTCTTTCCTCCATAATGATTTTAACAGGTCCGTTACAAAAGCATGCTCAACAATCTGTTCACGTAATACTGAGTGTTGAGATTCTTTATTTATAATGCTCAACGTTTTTGTTCCTTTGTTTATTATCAGGCCAATCTAACCAACATTGAGCAAAGGACGCGACGGTTCCGGAACGGCCTGCCCCCAAGCTTTAGCAGCCTCTATCCAAGCACTTATCGCATCCTGAATATTATTTAGCGCCTCTTCAGGCGTTTCGCCATCGGACATACAGCCGGGGAGATCGGGCACCGTCGCGAGATAGCCTCCGCCGTCTTCAGCGGATAATTTTTCAATTCGAATAGCGTAATCAAGGCTCATAGCTTGCCTCCATGTTCGTCAATATACCGCACAAATTTGCGAATGTAGATCGGTTTGATTGGTCGACGGGCCGGTATCGTCAAAATCAACTGAGCTGATGGATGCTTAATTTGAACATGGGAGGTTCCGGAACCGGGCCGAAACAAAAATCCGTATCGCTTGCAGATGGTCTGGACATCACTAATGGTCCAATCACCCATCGGGCTTCGGCGCAACCTTTCCAAAAGATCGTTATCTTTTGCCATTCAATACCGCCCTATTTAAAATCGAAAACGCAGTACACGACAACAAAGACGACTTACTTCCACCCTTAAGATTTACTCCCCCTCATCCGTAAACAACCCAAATTGCGGTGTCTCGCGTTTTGGCTCGGTCATTCCCAGATGCCGGAAAGCCGCTGCTGTCAGCACGCGTCCGCGCGGGGTGCGTTGTAAGAAGCCCTGCTGGATGAGATAGGGCTCGATAATATCCTCAATCGCATCGCGCGGTTCCGATAAGGCGGCGGCAATCGTATCGATGCCGACCGGCCCGCCGCCGAAATTGACGGCCACTTGGTTCAGATAGCGCTGATCCATGATATCGAGCCCAATGGCATCCACATCGAGCATCCGTAGCGCCTTATCGGCCACCATGCGGGTGACAGCCTCGACGCCATCAACGATCGCGAAATCCCGAACCCGGCGCAGCAAGCGGCCTGCAATCCGCGGGGTGCCGCGCGCGCGTTTGGCGATTTCGTTGGCTCCGTCCTCGGTCATTGGCACGCCCAGCACGCGGGCACCGCGCCTGACGATGAGGTCCAATTCGTCAACCGTATAGAAATTGAGCCGGATTGGAATGCCAAACCGGTCGCGCAAGGGTGTCGTCAGCAATCCCGCCCGCGTGGTGGCGCCAATCAGCGTAAATTTAGCCAAATCAATTTTGACGGAGCGTGCCGCTGGCCCCTCGCCAATGATCAAATCAAGCTGAAAATCTTCCATCGCCGGGTAGAGGATTTCTTCCACCGCCGGATTGAGCCGATGAATCTCGTCGATGAACAACACATCGCGCTCTTCGAGATTGGTCAATTGAGCGGCAAGGTCACCCGCTTTGGCAATCACAGGGCCAGAGGTCGAGCGAAAATTGACGCCGAGTTCGCGCGCCACAATCTGCGCCAAAGTGGTTTTGCCCAAACCGGGGGGGCCGACAAACAACACATGATCAAGCGCGTCTTTGCGGGCCTTTGCGGCTTCGATGAACACTTTGAGATTGGCACGCGCGGCGGCTTGGCCGGTAAAATCGTCCAAGACCAGCGGCCTCAGCGAGGTATCGAGATCATCCTCGCGCTTGGCGGCGTTCATCAAGCCGGGACGGGTCAACGCGCCAACTCCTTCAAGGCAAAGCGGATCAGCGCCGAGGTTTCCGCCTCATCACCCAAAGACTGAACCGCCGCAGAAACGGCCGCAAAGGCATGTGCCTGCGGATAGCCCAGATTACCCAGAGCCGAAACCGCATCCGCCACTGGTTTTGGTGCCGAACGCGTGGAAACGGATGTTGAAAAAGCGGCAAGGCCACTATCAATACCCGTCAAAGCCGGTGATTTATCCTTCAGTTCGGAAACAATGCGCTGGGCCAATTTCGGCCCAACACCCGGAGCCCGCGCCACCATCGCTTTATCACCTGTTCCGATGGCGGTTGCGATTTCGCCGCCCGTCATGATCGAGAGAATAGCCAGCGCCACCTTTGCACCCACGCCTTGTACGCTTTGCAAGAGTTTGAACCATTCGCGCTCCTGCTCGGCCACAAAGCCAAACAGCCTGATGGCGTCTTCTCGCACCTGCGTTTCGATGAACAGCACCACGGCCTCACCAAGATTGAGGTTCTGCAACGTGCGAGAGGAGGCTTGCACGACATAGCCCACGCCATGCACGTCAATAATGGCGTGATCTTCGCCCATCCCATCGACGATGCCTTTGAGTTTACCGATCATGCTGGTGCCTTTGAGGTATTGCCCAATTTTTCGCCCACAAGGCCCGCCATGTGATGCGCTTCTTCATCCGGCAGGGCTTCGAGCCCGGCAACAACGCCCGCGCGATCCGCCTCGGAACGGTTTTGGCTCACTTTCCATTTGCCGATGATGGAGGTAATCGCAATCTCTATCCCGACAATGCCGCGAACCTGCCCGTCAATATAGGGCGCTGGCGCGTCATCGACCGCCCAAGGCTTTGGATAACCGCCTTCCATCATGTCGGTGAGGTCCCTAATTTGACGGCCAAGCCATTGCGCGTCATCCATCACGCGCGGAATACCGTGCACCTGCACCATCGTGTAGTTCCAGGTCGGCACGACCTTGCCCGTCTCGCGTTTGGTTTCATACCAACCGGGATGGACATAATGCTGCGCACCCTGGAACACGACAAGCGCACCGGATAGGCCGTCGATCTCTTTCCACTGCGCATTCGCCCGCGCCACATGGCAACGCAGCACGCCCTGCTCGCCGGCTTCCGGATCAATCAGGAAAGGGATGGGATTGGCAATAAGCCCGGAAGAACCATTCGTCACTAACAGGCCAAGCGGAAAGGCGCGAATGAGTGCATGCTGGTTGGCGGGACTGTCTTCATGAAAATGTGGGGGCTGATACATAGAATGCCTCGGAACGATGAGAACGAAACCGGAATATAGCCGGATTCGTTGGCAGTAAAAGGTTTAAAGCTTGGCTATCCGCGCCTTTAAGCCACGATGTTGCGCATGGGTCAGCGCGATCGCCAGAGCGTCCGCCGCATCGGGTGTTTTCGCATCTGATTTGGGGAGTAGAACCTTCACCATGAGATGAATCTGGCCCTTTTCCGCGTGGCCCGAGCCAACAATCGTCTTTTTGACGAGATTAGGTGCATATTCGCCGACCGTTAGACCGTTCAACGCCGGAACCAGCATGGCAATGCCGCGCGCTTGGCCCAATTTCAGTGTGGCGCGGGCGTCTTTGTTGACAAAGGTTTCTTCAACAGCGGCTTCATCGGGTGAAAACGAAGCGACGATCCCTTGCAATCCATCATGCAATTGGCGCAGACGTTCGGCGAGTTCGGCTTTCTCGTCCGATTTAATGGTGCCGCACGCGATAAAATGCAGGTTTGAGCCCTCCTGCTCAATCACACCCCACCCGGTATTTCTGAGGCCGGGATCAATACCGAGGATGCGGATGGGGGGCATTTTTATCCCCTCATCCTGAGCCGGGCCCAAGGCCCGTGTCGAAGGACGTGGTTCGACACGGAAACACGCTGTGCTTCCGGCTCACCATGAGGATGGGAAAGCCCAAAACCAGCAACATCACCCGCCCAATTTCGCCATCAGCGCATCCGAAAACTCGACATTCGAATAGACGTTTTGCACATCGTCGCTGTCGTTCAGATTATCGAGCAGCTTCATGATCTTCTCGCCCGCTTCATCATCCACCATGATCGTGTTTTGTGGACGCCAGATCATGCCGGTTTTGCGGGGCTCCCCAAATTTCTCTTCCAACGCTTTTGCAACGTCGCGGAGGGACTCAAGCGTAGTGGTGACCTCGTGACCGTCTTCGCTGGTCGAGACGTCATCCGCACCTGCCTCAATGGCGGCTTCCATCATTTGGTCTTCGGAGGCGACTTTGGCTTCAAATTCGATGACACCAACGCGATCGAACATGAAGGAAACAGCTCCCGTTTCGGCCAAAGCGCCGCCGGATTTCGAGAAATAGGAACGCACTTCTGGAGCGGTACGGTTACGGTTGTCGGTCAGCGCCTCCACGATAACGGCCACGCCGCCGGGTGCGTAGCCCTCGTAACGGATTTCTTCGTAGTTCTCGGCATCGCCACCGAGTGCCTTTTTAAGAGCGCGTTCGATATTATCTTTCGGCATGTTTTCGGCGCGCGCGGCTTGAATAGCGGCGCGCAAGCGGGGATTCATGTTTGGATCGGGCAGGCCGAGCTTGGCGGAAACGGTGATTTCGCGAGCAAATTTCGAGAACATCTTTGAGCGGACCGCGTCCTGTTTGCCCTTGCGATGCATGATGTTCTTGAATTGTGAATGGCCGGCCATCGTTTTTCCTACCCGCTTGTTGTCGAAGTGCCGCGCTTATAGTGCGTGGGGCTTGTAAAATAAAGACACCCTAAACCATCACACTTCCCAGAATTCAGGAACCGAATGAGAAAGGCGTGGCCCTATCCGGATAGCCGCTATTTTAACGGAAAGGCCAGTTCGGTCATCCGTCTCAATCGCCACCCCGGAAAGCGTGCCCTGCCCAAGGGCGGCATCCAACCGCGAACCAGGCGTTTTTTCAACAAAACGCCTGATCGGCTCGTCCTTTGTCATGCCGAGGATGGAATCGTAATCCCCACACATGCCAGCATCCGTCATATAAGCGGTTCCGCCGTCGAAAATCTGGTGATCGGCGGTCGGCACATGCGTGTGGGTGCCCACGACGAGGCTGGCGCGGCCATCGAGATAGTGCCCCATGGCCTGTTTTTCGCTCGAGGCTTCGCCATGAAAATCGACGATCACCGCATCGGCGACGCGGCCAAGCGGAGCCTCTAATAGCGCACGATCAACCGCAGAAAACGGATCGTCTAACGGGTCCATATAGAGTCGCGCCATAGCGTTAACGACGAAAACGCGCGCACCTGAGGCGGTTTCGACCAAAGTCGCACCGCGTCCGGGTGTTGTTGCGGGATAATTGATGGGTCGCAACAGACGCGGTTGGCGCTCGATAAACACCAAAGCCTCGCGTTGATCGAAGGAGTGATTGCCAAGCGTGATGGCGTCGGCACCTGCAGCGAGAAGTTCGTCGCAAATCGCTTCCGTAATTCCGAAACCGCCTGCGGCATTCTCGCCATTGATGACGACGCAATCCAGCGCCCAGCGGCGACGAAGCTCGGGCAAGCGCTCGGTTACAGCCACACGACCGGGCCGCCCCACAACATCACCCAGAAAAAGTAGCCGCATTCGTCACATCCTGCATTTGTCGTTAGGCTTCCCTCGCATGGACGGATCATAAAGTCATTCAAAAAGCCAAAATGTCGAACATTGACCTCCCCTCGCATTGATTGGAGCGCAAGCTTGCGGTACAGCAAGGTCATGTTCTGATTTCCAACCAGTCGAGGTTTTCTTCAATGGCCAATCACGATCACGCTGCCGGTTCCGCAATGGACTACCCTGAGCACGAGCGCACCTATGGGATGTTTCTGGGCCTTGTTAAATGGGGTTCGATTTTTGTGACAGCTCTCTTAGTGGTGATGGCGATCACCCTGATTTGATCCGACAAGGCATCCGGAAGGCCTCCGGATGCGTAAGCGTGACCAGCGATTCGTTCCTTGGGGGAAAAAATGCATATTGCCGTGATCGCCGAAACGGGCGCTCTTGAGACTAGGGTCGCAGCAACTCCCGAGACGGTTAAAAAGCTGATCGCCCTTGGCGCGTCAGTTACCATCGAAACGGGGGCTGGAACCGCGTCCGGCATTCCAGACGCTGATTTTGAAGCGGTGGGAGCGAAAATCGCGAAAAACGCGAAAGAAACACTCAAAAGTGCTTCAGTCGTTTTAAAGGTTCGTCGCCCATCGGCTGCCGAAATCAAGTTGACGCCGAAGGGGGCGCTGGTCCTCGCCATCATGGATCCGTATGACAATGCCGAGGCGCTGGCGACCATGGCGGAGGCGGGTCTTGTTGGTTTCTCGATGGAACTCATGCCGCGCATTACCCGGGCGCAGGTGATGGACGTGTTATCGAGCCAAGCCAATCTGGCAGGCTACCGCGCGGTGATTGATGCCTCCTCCGACTATGGTCGCGGCATGCCGATGATGATGACGGCGGCGGGTACCGTGCCTGCGGCTAAGGTCTTTATCATGGGTGCAGGCGTTGCGGGGTTACAAGCCATAGCGACCGCTCGTCGGCTTGGAGCCGTTGTGACCGCAACGGATGTTCGTCCTGCCGCCAAAGAACAGGTCGCCTCCTTGGGTGCCAAATTTGTGGCCGTTGAGGATGATGAATTCAAGCAGGCGGAGACGGCTGCGGGTTACGCCAAGCCGATGTCGGCGGAATATCAGGCGAAACAGGCAGCCCTTGTAGCGGCTCATATTGCCAAGCAGGATATCGTGATCACAACCGCGCTTATTCCGGGGCGGCCAGCGCCAAAGCTGGTCTCGGAAGAGATGGTCAAGTCAATGCGTCCAGGTTCGGTTATTGTCGACCTTGCGGTTGAGCGCGGCGGCAATGTGGCGCTTTCCAAGGCGGGCGAGACGGTTGTCACTGACAATGGCGTTAAAATTCTTGGACCGCTCAATTTGCCGGGCCGGATCGCTGCCAGCGCCTCTGCTCTTTATGCGAAAAACCTTTTCTCCTTCTTGGAGACGATGATTGACAAGACCACCAAGGAGCTTGCCGTCAATTGGGACGACGAACTCGTAAAAGCGACCAATCTAACGCGCGACGGCGCGATCACCCATCCGGGCTTCCAGCCCAAGGCTTAAAAAAGAGGGACGCTTTCCATGGCAAGCGATACCGCCCAGTTGTTTTTTGATAAGGCCGTTGCGGCCGCCAAAGCGGCGCGCGAAATGGCTGATGCCGCCCAAGCCTTCGCCGAACAGGCGGGCTCCCTCGCGGGAGCCGCGGCGCATGGTGCGAGCGGTGGGGCGGTTGATCCCTTCGTTTTCGAGTTCGCGCTGTTTATTCTGGCGGTATTTGTCGGATATTTTGTCGTGTGGGCTGTTACGCCTGCGTTGCATACGCCGTTAATGTCGGTGACGAATGCCATCTCGTCCGTGATTGTGGTGGGTGCGTTGCTCGCGGTGGGCGTGGATGCCTCAACGGCGGGCGATAATGGCTCGATTCTCGCCCGGCTGTTTGGTTTTGGCGCGCTGATCTTGGCGAGCGTGAATATTTTTGGCGGTTTCCTCGTCACCCAGCGCATGCTGGCGATGTACAAGAAGAAGGGCTGATCCGATGTCCGGCAATTTCGCGGCCCTGCTTTATCTCGTCTCCGGCGTTCTTTTCATCCTCGCTCTGCGCGGGCTTTCCTCCCCCGCCACCTCGCGGCAGGGCAATACGCTCGGTATGTTCGGCATGGCGATTGCCATGGTGACGACGCTGTTCGTTGCCCCGCCAGCTGGCGTGATTGGCTGGCTGCTGCTTCTCGCAGGCTTGGGCATTGGTGGCGGCTTTGGGGCCATTCTCGCCCGCCGCATCGCCATGACCTCGATGCCGCAATTGGTAGCTTTCTTCCATTCGCTCGTCGGACTTGCCGCGGTTTTTGTGGCCGCAGGTGCCCTTTATGCGCCGGAAGCTTTTCATATCCTCTCCAACGGCGCGATTAAAACCGCCAGCATCATTGAAATGTCGCTGGGTGTGGCGATAGGTGCGGTGACCTTTACAGGTTCGATCATCGCCTTCTTGAAGCTCAACGGCAATATGAGCGGTAAGCCGATCATGCTGCCGCAGCGCCATGTGATCAATATCGCGCTGGCGGCGGCCCTTGTAGTGCTGCTGGTGCTGTTTGTCGCAACCCAAAACACCCTCTTCTTCTGGCTGATTACGCTGGTGGCTCTGGTGCTCGGCGTGTTGATTATCGTGCCCATCGGCGGCGCGGATATGCCGGTGGTTGTCTCCATGCTGAATTCCTATTCAGGTTGGGCGGCAGCAGGCATCGGCTTCACGCTGTCCAATATGGCGCTGATCATCACGGGCGCCCTGGTGGGCTCCTCGGGCGCGATCCTTTCTTATATTATGTGCAAGGGCATGAATCGCTCCTTCATCTCCGTCATCCTAGGCGGCTTTGGCGGTGAGACGACGGGTGCGGGCGGAGGTGTGGTCGAAACCCGCCCCGTCAAACAAGGCTCGGCAGAAGATGCGGCCTTCATGATGAAGAACGCGTCCAGCGTGATCATCGTGCCGGGCTATGGCATGGCGGTCGCCCAAGCCCAGCACGCGCTCCGCGAAATGGCGGATTTGCTGAAAAAGGAAGGCGTTGAGGTCAAATACGCCATTCACCCCGTCGCCGGCCGCATGCCGGGCCACATGAACGTGCTCTTGGCCGAAGCCAATGTGCCTTATGACGAGGTGTTTGAGCTCGAAGATATCAATTCGGAATTCGCACAGGCCGATGTGGCATTCGTGATCGGCGCGAATGATGTGACCAATCCAGCGGCCAAGACGGACCCTAAATCACCCATCTTTGGTATGCCGATTCTGGATGTGGAGCGGGCGAAGACCGTGCTCTTCATCAAGCGCGGCATGGGTTCGGGCTATGCGGGCGTTGAGAACGAATTGTTCTTCAAGGACAACACGCTGATGTTGTTTGCAGACGCTAAAAAGATGGTGGAATCGATCAATAAGGCGCTGGGTCATTGATATGACGGGACGGATCATCGGCCTCGCCGGGATCGGTCTCGTCGTCCTCTATCTTGGCATCATGCTGTTTATGGCCTTGATGCAACGCCATTTTCTGTACATTACCGTTACGTCGCCAGCTTTTGAAGAACCAGATGCCCACGGTCTGCCGCAAGCCAAAGCGGTGCAGATCGTCATGACCGATGGGGCGGCATTGCGCGGTTGGTGGATTGCACCTCAGCGCGATGATTCTCCGATCTATCTCTATTTTCATGGGAATGCAGATGGTCTATCAAAACGGGCAACGCGGTTTGGGTATCTAACCCGAGACGGCGCAGGGCTTTTAGCCATGTCTTACCGCGGCTATGGCGGTAGCTCAGGTACGCCAACCGAGGCAGCGTTGCACCAAGACGCTTCGGCGCTTTATGCGTTTTTAGCCAAAGATTATCCGCCGTCCCGTTTGGTTCTGTTTGGTGAGTCACTCGGCACGGGCGTAGCGCTCGAACTTGCTCGTCGGGTGCCGTTGAGGTCCGTCATCTTGGACAGCCCCTATTATTCGGTTCTAAAGCGGGCGCAAGCCACCTATCCTTGGTTACCGGTCTCCAGCTTGCTCACCGACACCTTCCGCTCGGATCAGTGGATTGGTGCGGTCGAGAGCCCTATCTTGATCCTGCACGGCACGGCCGATGATTTGATACCGCTTTCGGATTCGGCGGATCTAGCCGCGCTGGGAAGGCCGGGACGGGTAACCCGAAAACTCTATGAAGGCCAACCCCATGTCGTGCCACTGGATAAGGGTCCAATGCCCGATATTCAGGCATTTTTAGCCGCTCAGAAGTGAATTCGGCCGATGAGGAGATGAGAGGCGGCGGAGTGGATGATCCATGCGGATCACACCTATCTCGACCATCCCTTAACGGGCAGCTTGGCTTCCGGCGATGTACGCGGCATTGGCGCTGAATTGCATTTGCACGGGCTCGACCCCGATGGGGCGGAAGCCAGAGCCAGAGCCCTTGGATACATCATTTTGGCGGGCTCTATCGATAAGCCGCATGGATTGCGCGAATGCTATATTATCGACGCCGATGGCTATTTATGGGTACCGGATCGACCGATTGAAGTTACACCCTAACGCCATTATATCATATGAGATCCGCGCTCCTCATGGGATGAAGGGGATAGAAATATGAGTGCTGTCGCCTTTGACACATTAAAGCTCGCGACAAATCTTGAAAAAGCCGGTTTCAGCCCAGAGCAGGCCAGAGGAGCATCTGCTGCTCTGGCTGAGTCCCTTGATGGCTCAAGCATAGCCACGAAGAGCGACCTTAAAGAAACGATTGCTGAACTTAAGGTAGATATCGTTCGCTGGCTTATTTTAACTCAACTGGCATTAGGCGGTTTTATTTTTGCAGCTTTGCGGATGGTTAAATGACGCATATCGGCATTTTTAAGCCGAATCGACGTCAAAACCACTTCTTGCCAAAGAGTTCGCCCATTCCGCCACTGGGCGTTGTGCCAGCCAGTCGCGCCAAGCCCTCTTTAGCCCCCACATTGCTCGCATCGATGCTCAAGGCCCGCTGATAGCCTTCTTGAGCAGCCTTCGCGTCGCCCTTTTTCTCATTGGCGAGGCCCAAGCCCACCCAGCCTTCAATCAGATTGGCATCGACGTTGAGACACGCGTTGAAGTCCTCGATCGCGGAATCATATTTGCCGAGCACGACAAGGCTCTGGCCACGCGCCAGATAGGGGGCGGCGACAAACGGATCGCGGTCAATCGCGGCATCAAAATCATTCGTTGCCTTTTTATGCAGGCCCTGTTTTTGGAAGATCAGGCCCCGCGAATGATAGGGTTGTGCCGATTCTGGATTAAGTTTGATAGCGTTGGTGAGATCGGCAATCGCTTCCGGATATCGCATTATGGCTCGGTAAAGATTACCGCGGCCAAGATAGGCTGCCCCATAGGTGGGGTTAGACGCAATCGCGCGGTTAAAATCATTCAGAGCGAGATCATCTTGGCCCGTTTGACGGTACGCCAGAGCCCGGTTGGTATAGGCCGCCGAATAGCTTGGCTTCAATTCTATCGCTTTGGTGAAATCATCCTCAGCCTCGATGAACTTACCAATACGAGCCAATGCGGCGCCGCGCGTATTATAAGCGGTCGCATCGCTTGGATTCTTCGTAATCACGGCTGAAAGCGACTCGATATTGATCGCTGCCGTTGCCTTATCGGTATCCATTTCAGCAACCGATACAATCGGAGCGGGTGTTCTACCGCTCACACAGGCGGAAAGAGCTAACGCCATGGCTGCGGTGCAAAGCCATTTCGACGCGACTAAACCGCGTTGACCCCGAACCATGCTGATGGCCATGATGCTCTCTCCTCGCGAACGCTATTTTGCCTATCTAGGCCGTCACACAGATTCGGGCAACAAAAAGGGTGCCCCGAACGTCAATTCGAGGCACCCTGATTTTAAACCCTTGCCTTGCGGCAATTCGATTAGCGCGTGAAAACCTTAGGCTTTGGCGCAGGCAGCAAGCCTTCGCGCTGTAGCTTCTTACGGGTAAGCTTGCGGGCGCGGCGAACGGCTTCCGCCTCTTCGCGCACGCGCTTTTCCGATGGCTTTTCGTAATGGCCACGGAGCTTCATTTCGCGGAAGATACCTTCACGCTGCATCTTCTTTTTAAGCGCTTTTAGCGCTTGGTCGACATTGTTGTCACGGACGAGAACCTGCACGCGTGTTTTCCCGTAAAGTAAAAGGCCAATTCTGGAGCCGCCAACGTTTATTCTTTGGAAGTCTTGGCGACGTGAGCGCGCTTCGTAACAGAAAGGTGGGGCCGTGTCCACGCCTGAACGCACCAAAAAATCGAGGATTTTTCAGGCGGTCCGGAATCTAGCGGTACACGCGGGTGAAATGACCCATCTTTCGCCCCGGCCTAGCCTCCCGCTTGCCGTAGAGCTCAAGCAACACACCGGGTTCAGCCAATAGATCCGGCCAACGGTTAACCTCGTCGCCAATCAGATTTTCCATCTCAATCCGGCCAAGCCGTTTAGGCCTCCCCAGCGGCCAGCCGGCTACTGCTCGAATATGCTGCTCAAATTGCGAGGTTTCTGCGCCGCCAAGCGTCCAATGGCCGGAATTATGAACGCGAGGCGCGATTTCGTTGACGAGAAGCACCTCGTTGGCACCCGAACTCGCGACAAAGAACTCAACGGCGAAAACGCCGATATAGCCAAGGGCCTCGGCAATTTGTCTTGCCGCGTCTTTAGCAGCCGCTTCCGTTGTGCTTGTAACCGCAGCAGGGAGTGTTGTTTGCGCTAGAATATGATGCGCGTGCCGGTTCTCGCAGATGTCATAGGCCGTAACCTCGCCCGATGACGAACGCGCCGCGACCACCGACACTTCACGCTCGAAGGGCACGAAGGCTTCAAGAATAGCGGGTGCCTGCCCAATAGCCTCCCAAGCGGACTGAGCCGACATATCCTGACGGATCATCGCCTGCCCCTTACCATCATAACCAAGACGACGTGTTTTGAGCACGCTCGGGCGACCAATGCGCTGTAATGCGGCTTCCAGCTCATCGAGAGATGAAACGGCTATAAAATCGGGAACGGCCAATCCAAGGTCGCGGATGAAGCTTTTTTCCGTCAAACGGTCCTGCGTGATGGCAAGAGCGCGTGGGGCGGGCAGCACCGGAACCAACGCGGATAAGACATCCGCCGTGCTCGCGGGCACGTTTTCAAACTCATAGGTCACAACGGCGACTGACGCAGCAAAGGCCGTAAGCGCGGCTTTATCTTCGTATCCGGCAATCGTATGCGCCGCTGAAACATCGAAAGCGGGATTATCGCCCTCGGGCGCAAAGATATGGCATTTCAAGCCCAAAGGCGCGGCAGCCAGCGCCATCATCCGTGCCAATTGGCCACCACCGAGAATGCCAACCGTATCACCTGGTTTCAGCATTGTTTCACGCCTCGTCCGATGGCTTATCCGCCACCGACGCGCTTTGGCGCGCCCGCCAAGCATTAAGTCGCTCGGCCAAGGGTTGGTCATGCAAAGCTAAAACGGCAACCGCTAACAGCGCCGCATTGATCGCACCCGCTTTGCCAATGGCAAGCGTGCCAACCGGAATGCCTGCTGGCATCTGGACAATCGACAGCAGACTATCTTGGCCGGAAAGCGCTTTGGATTCGACCGGCACGCCGAACACGGGGAGCGGCGTCATGGCCGCCGTCATACCCGGAAGATGGGCAGCGCCACCTGCGCCTGCGATGATCACGTGAAACCCTGTATCTTTTGCGGTGCGGGCAAACTCATAAAGCCGCTCAGGCGTCCGATGAGCCGACACGATGCGGGCACTGTAGGCCACGCCAAGCGCATCAAGCGTCTCAGACGCATGGCGCATGGTGGCCCAGTCGGACTGGCTGCCCATAATGATGGCTACCGGAACAGCAGGTTCGTTAAGTGTTTTAGGTTCGGTCACGGCCGTGCCCTTCCACGCAAAAACGCTCCGTATCGTTCCAAACGGTTCATGGCAAGGGTTGAGGCCGGAAATTCTATCCTCATGCAATGATATCTGGCGTGATTTGGTCCTCAATCTGGCGAATGAGGTCTTTCAGAATCAATTTACGCCGCTTGAACCGACGAATTTGCAATTGATCGGCCTGGCCAATGGCTTCGAGCGCATCAACGGCGTCGCTTAGGTCTTGATGCTCAATCCTTAGCCGTTGCAGCTCGGTTAGCAATGCTATGGGATCAGTAGATAAATCGGGCGAATCAGTCATGTCACGGCCTCTTCCGGATGACCGGCGTTCCGACTGAAAAACTATGGCAGATATGGAGGCCGACACGCAAGTCGAAGGGTTCATGAATCCTAAGCTGCACAAGGCTTTGCCCGAATTTGGCATGCGGGGTGAAACGGATCGGCAAATCGTACTCGACACGCCTCGATTTTGTGACAAACTTGTGAATGCCGAATCGATCACGGCACCCATCAGGAGGAGCAGTATGTCGATACAGTCTCATCTGGTTGAACTCGAGCGCCGCCATCAGGCCCTCGAACGCGAAATCCAAACGGAACAGATCCATCCTTCCACCAGCGACCTGAAATTACGCGAGCTCAAGCGAAAAAAGCTCCATCTCAAACAAGAGATCGAAAAGCTAAAGGTTCAAACCGTCAGTACGGCGCTGCATTAATCACACCCCGATCGGCTGAAGATAAACTAGGAGCGCGGTCAGGCGTTGGCTTTTGTGTGCCATTTTCTAGGTGTTGGCCCAAGACGGTCAACACCCATTTCCTTCTTTTTCTAAAGGGTACCCATGCTCGAATTGCGACCCAATTGCGAACTCTGCGACCGGGATTTGCCGCCCCAAAGCGCAGACGCCCGGATATGCAGCTATGAATGCACCTATTGCGTTGCGTGCGCCGAAAGCGTTCTGAAAAACGTGTGTCCCACCTGCGGCGGCGGTTTCGTGCCGCGGCCTATCCGACCCAAGACAGCCTGGCGCCCGGAGCGAAAGCTAGGGCTCTCTTACCATCCTGCCAGTACCAGCCGCGTCCATTCAAAATTCACGATGGATGATATTTTGGCGCATGTTGCCCGGATCAAGGATATTGTGCCGGAAGATCGGTAACCGAAACGCAAACGCCGATGGATGGCTTGAAATACTGGCGATCCCGGGATGACTCGAACATCCGACCTACGGTTTAGGAAACCGTCGCTCTATCCTGCTGAGCTACGGGACCGCACGATTTTGTGCATATCATGACTTTGTAGCTTTTGCAGCCGCCTTCGATCGTTAATTTTGCGGCTGACCTTTTCGATCATCATCACTTGATAAAACGCCTTCCGCTGGGCTATCCCGGAGGGACGGTGGGATATAATCGTAATATCCTCTGTTATTCGCCAAAGGGGTAATGGGTGGCCATCGGATTCAACCGACTAAAGCGGAACGCGTTTGCCCCCATGGCGGTTCTGGCAGCTTTACTGTCCGGATGCATGTCGCTTTCGGGCGAGCGGCGGACGGTATCGGCCCCAGTCGTAACATCGGGTCCGGATTCAACCGTTTTTGCCGAGCAGACACGGCTTGTGGCGACCTTTGGCGGCGAATACGCCGCTCCGGCTCCTCTAATTGATTTGGTCCGGGAAATTGTCGCCAAGATCGTGGCGGCAAGCGACGATCCGGCTGTCCGCTACCGCGTGACCGTGCTCAATTCTCCGTCGATTAATGCTTTTGCTTTGCCGACGGGTGATCTTTATGTGACCCGCGGACTGTTGGCATTGGCCAATGATACGTCAGAACTCGCAGCCGTCCTTGCCCACGAAGTAGGCCACGTTACCGCCAAACACGCGTCGCAACGAGCGGAATTTGAGCGACAGGCCACGACAGCCATGCCTGACTCTATTTCTGGGCCGAACGGCGCTACCTCCCGGTTCTTGCTCGCGAGTTTCTCGCGCGGGCAGGAATTAGAAGCAGATGAGGTCGGTATCCGAACCATCGCGAAAGCTGGCTATGATCCTTACGGTGCCGCACGGTTTTTAGCGTCATTGGCACGACAGACGACGTTTGTGGGGGAAATTCGACCATCGGCACGGTATAGTTTCCTGTCCAGCCATCCATCGACGCCGCAAAGGCTTGCCGCAGCGCTTGAAACCGCGAGGGCCAATGTTGGTGCCACGTCCATCGAAGCGGATCGTGCCCGTTACCTAACGGCATTGAGCGGCATCGCCTATGGAGACGATCCCTTCGGTGGCGTGGTACGCGGACGGCGGTTTCTGCATGCCCGGCTCGATTTTATGATGTTAGCGCCAGAGGGGTTCGCTCTTGAAAACTCCCCACAGGCCGTTATCGGCGTAACCGGCAATGGTCAGGAGGCCTTGCGGTTAGATACTGTACGGCTAGGCGGGGCGGGTCCGGAAGCCGCGTTAGCCGGCGGCTGGATCGACGGGGCGACGAATTCGGAGATTACCCCCTTCAGTATTAACGGTTTATCGGGTGCAACGGCCACGTCGAAGGGGCCGGAATGGACGTTTCGGCTCGCGGCTATCCAAAAAGGTGAGGACATTTTCCGCATCATCTTTGCCGCTCGTGAAATGACTCCGGTCTTGGATCGGACCTTTTTAGCGTCTATCGGCAGTTTCAGGACGTTGACCTCGGACGAAAAACTGGGTTTGCGGCCACAACGCCTTGAAACCGTCGCGGCCGGCGGGGACGATACGGCAATGACGCTGCTTACAAAAAGTGACCGCGCCGATAACGCGCTTGATCGATTCTTGGTGCTTAATGGACTTGACCGACCAAAAATTCGGGCCGGTGAACTCTACAAACTCATTTTGTCCGAATAAGAGACAATAAAAAGGGCGCCATAAGCGCCCTTTTTTGAACTTCCCGGCGAAGAGATAACCAATTACGCGGCTTCTTCCTGATCGTCGTCCGAATCGGCATCTGCCTCAACATCGACTTCGACCTCAGCTGCCTTGCCGCGCTTTGGCGACCGCAAGAGATGCGCTTCAATCAATTTAATGGCTTCACTTTCCATTGTTCCATTAACGGCGGCAATTTCGCGCACAATGCGATCAAGCGCTGCTTCATAGAGCTGGCGCTCGGAGTAGGATTGCTCGGGTTGCGCATCGGAACGATAGAGATCGCGTACGACTTCTGCGATTTGGATAATGTCGCCAGAGTTGATTTTCGCCTCATATTCCTGCGCGCGGCGCGACCACATCGTCCGCTTGATACGCGCACGACCGCTTACCGTTTCTAGCGCCTTGGTCACAAGGGTTGGTTCGGCCAATTTTCGCATGCCAACAGACGACGCCTTCGCGGTTGGAACGCGCAAGGTCATCTTATCCTTGTCAAAAAAGATAACGAATAATTCGAGTTTGAACCCCGCCACTTCCTGCTCTTCGATCGCCGTGATCCGGCCGACGCCATGGGTCGGGTAAACAACGGATTCGCCGGTCTTAAATCCCTGACGGTTGGGGGTCTTCTTTATACCTGTCGTCATTGTGACGCGTTCTTTCTATGTTGCGCCGAAAAGCGGCGAAAAATCAAAAAGTCGCTGCCGTTTTAGCATCTAAATCCGCGGACCACCTTAGTCGCCCCGCTGGATGTTTCACGAAACAAAAAACGATTCCCCGCTCCACTCTAGGTCAAACCAACCAAGCCGTGGTGCAAGAAATCGAATGTTCCAATCGATGAAAAAAGACTCGTTCCCGCCTTTTCAACGGGATGGATCATCTTATATCAGAAAAATGACGCTTTTCCAAGCCTTTTGAAAGCTTTGGCGGCGATGCGTCAATCGCCCTCGCCAGGATTAGCCGAAAACAGCGCCAGTTTGTCAGCGCGGCCATCGAATTCTTTTGCTTCGGGCAGCGCGTCACGCTTGATTGTGATGTTTGGCCACGATTTAGCATAGTCGGCGTTAAGCTTCAGCCAAGGCTCAAGGCCCGACTCCGTATCCGCCTTAATTGCATCAGCTGGGCATTCAGGCTCGCAGACGCCGCAATCAATGCACTCATCCGGATGAATGACGAGCATGTTTTCGCCTTCATAGAAACAGTCGACGGGGCAAACCTCCACGCAGTCCATATATTTGCACTTGATGCAATTTTCGACGACAACATACGTCATAGAATGCTCCGCAACCCCGTTTATTGAAGATCCTGCATTTTGCTAGCCGAGTTCTGAAAAGGTTGCAAGGCTGGAAAAGCGACGAAACATCGCAGTAGCCTAAGGCTTCTTGCCAACGGGCAGTGGTGGCGCTTCCCGCACAAGCAAAAGATCAACGCGGCGATTGGCTGGTAATTCGGGATTATCTGGAAAGAGCGGATCGGTATCCGCCTTACCAGAAATGGCAATGAAGTGGTCTTGCGGCATACCCGATTCAACGAGGATCCGGCGAATGGCCGAGGCCCGTCCAACCGAGATTTCCCAAGGCGATATTTCCGGCACGACGCCGCGTGGCGACGCCGCCGTATGGCCGGTGATTTCAATCCGGTTTGAGAGCTTCTTCAGCGAAGGGGCAAGTTTGCGTAACGCTTCGCGCACAAAGGGATAGGGCTCAACCGATCCGTCCGGAAACATCGAGCGGCCCGATTGATCAACGAGCGCGACATCAAGCCCGTCTTTATTTTCCTGAACGATCAAATTTTTGGAGAGCTCCGCGATTTCCGGCATATCGGCGATTGCCTGCCGAAGGGTGGCCGCTGCCAATCCAAAGGTGCGGTCATTGGTGGCTAGATCAAGCCCCTCATCGCGCCGCTCACCGATGAGCGGGCCCGCCTGATCGGTACCGTCTTCAGGCGGTAAAAGTTTGGCATTTTTCAAGAAGGGCTTGGTCGGTGTCCCGTTCATTTCAATCATCGAGGCGAAGCGGTTCTGGCGCTGCATACCGAACGCATCGCGCATGGAACCCGCAACCAGCTTCATTTTGGCCACATCTTGCGTTGAAAACGCGACCAACATCACGAAGAAGCTCATCAACAGACCCATTAGGTCGGCAAAGGTGACAAACCAACCATGCCCACCCCCACCGTGACCGCCCTTTTTACGTGCCATGGTCTTTAAGCCGCCGCTAAGGCTTCGCGGTGTTTAACGGGGAGATAGGCGACCAGCATTTCACGCACGACGGCCGGACTTTTTGCCTCGCGGATTTGCATGACGCCATCAATGACGAGCGCTCGGCACACATCTTCTTCTTCCAATTTGAGCTGGAGTTTGTCGGCAATCGGGAGACAGATGAGGTTTGCGACCAACGCGCCATAAAGGGTTGCAAGCAGCGAAATCGCCATAAAGGGTCCGAGTTTTGACGGGTCTTCCATGTGGCTAAACATTTGAACCATGCCAAGTAGCGTACCAATCATGCCCCAGGCGGGTGCCGCATCGCCAATTGAGCGATAGAGCTTGCCGCCTTCTTCAAGCCGGATGAGAAAATTATCGGTATCCCGCTGCAAGGTCTCGCGGATAAATTCCCGGTCATACCCATCCGCGATATACCGGATACCTTGGGCCAGAAACTTGTCCTTAACGGTTAAACGCTCGAGCGCAGCGGCTCCCGAACGGCGCGCGGTATCCGCCACTTTTGTGATTTCTTCAATCAGTTCGCGCGGTTCAGAAGAGTGCATCATGAAGGCGTAGCGCATGCCGACTGGAAAACCGTGCAGCAGGGTAGAAAACGGAAAGCGGATTAGTGTCGCGCCCGCGCATCCTCCAAAAATAACGATGAGAGCGTGCTCGCTGACGAAAGCCCCCGGCGAACCTTCGGCCATCGTGAGAAAGCCCAAGACCACGAAGCCAATAACGAGTCCCAATACGGTCGCAATGTCCATTGCCAACGTCCAAATTCGTTCGAGTTTGAAACAATTGACGCAACGTTAACCGCAGAGCCTAAACAATTCGTAAGGAAATCCGAAAAATAAAAAATAAAAATGGCCGCCCCTTTTACCCATCAATGCCTTCAAGCCGGTCTATTCACCCGGTTTACGGCGATGCAGCGATGTGATTTTCAAAAGCGTGATCCGGTTGCGGGCTTTGCGAAGAACCTCAAACCGATAGGAGTAGAAGGTGAAAATCTGCCCCGTATCGGGAATTGTCTGGGCTTCGTGAATAACCAAACCCGCAATCGTTGTTGCCTCCTCATCGGGCAAATCCCAATCCATCGCGCGGTTGAGATCACGGATCGGGACCGAACCATCCACCCGAACGGAGCCATCTGGCAACGGCCTTAAGCCCTGTACGCGCACATCGTGCTCGTCGCGGATATCGCCGACAATCTCTTCTAAAATATCCTCAAGCGTGACAAGGCCCATCACCTCGCCATACTCATCAACAACCAAGGCAAAATGCATCTTTTTGGCTAAGAACGCCTTCAACTGGTCTTGGAGCGAGTTGGTATCCGGCACAAACCACGGATCAAGCGCGATTTCCCGGACATTGAGATCGGTCGCCTTGCCACCGGCCGCATCATAGGCCCGCAACAGATCCTTTGCGTGTAATACGCCGATAATATTGTCGGCTGATCCAGACCAGAGCGGCAGACGCGTATGGGGCGAGGAAAGCACTTCGCGGACAATCTCTTCGGGCGGAAGATCAGCTGAAATCGTACGCATCTTGGTGCGGTGAACCATGATGTCGGAGACTTCTAACTCGGCCAGATCCAGCAAACCGCCGAACATTTTGCGGGCGTCTGCCTCCACGCTGCCTTCGCTATGGAGAAAGTCAACGGCGCCGCGCAATTCTTCCGCCGCCGAAAGAACTGCGACGTTCTCACCAATTCGGAAACCGAACGGACGTAATAGGCCGCGAACAACCGCCTCAATCGCCAAAGTCAGTGGTCCGAACAGGGCGACCACGAGGGCAACCGGACGGGCCAGCAGCAAAGCCGAACGATCCGGCGTAGAAATCGCCATGGTTTTTGGCATCACTTCGGCAAAAATGATGATCAGGATCGACATGGCAACGGTGGCATAAATGGCGCCTTCGGCACCAAAAAATTGCACCAACACCGTCGTGGTAAAGGCGGAAGCTCCGATATTGACGATGGAATTGCCGATCAGCATGGCTCCAATCAGCCGCTCTTTGGCCATTAGCAACCGATTGACAATGCCCGCACGCGAGTCACCAGCGCTTTCAAGCGCATGCATCCGGGCGCGCGAGGCTGCCGTGAGTGCTGTCTCAGAGCCCGAGAAGAAGGCCGATAACGCCAAACAAAGAATAACAATACCCAAGGCTAGAAAAGGATTAGTGTGGATTTCTATATTTTCCATCGTGCTCAGCCTGTTACCGTTCCAAGGTGCTCGTCGAGATACGTGCGGACATCATCGGCAGCCACATCCGGCGCGATAAAGCTCCCGCCAATTCCGCGCGCGAGAATAAAGGTCAGTTTTCCGCGTTTGACTTTTTTATCTTGCGCCATGGCATCCAGAATGGCCGTTGAATCGGCATTCCAGCCCGGAATATCCGTGATATGGGTAGGGAGACCCACTTTTTTAAGGTGTGATTCAACCCGAACGGCATCTTGTCCGTTGCACAGGCCTAGCTTTGTCGAAAAACGGAAGGCGCAGCAAAGCCCAATGGCAACGGCCTCGCCGTGCACAAGGCGCGCGCCGTCATAAGCAACGATCCGTTCAAAGGCATGGGCGAAGGTGTGGCCGAGATTGAGCAATGCGCGATCACCCTCCTCGCGCTCATCCCGCATCACGATGGCCGCTTTGGCCTTGCAGGACACTTCGATAGCGTGAACGCGATCCGGTCCACCAGCAAACACACCCGTATGATGCGCTTCCAACCAGTTAAAGAACGGCGCATCCGAAATGAGCCCGTATTTGACGACTTCGGCATAGCCCGCCGCGAATTCGCGTTTGGATAATGTGTCGAGAACATCGACATCGGCGAGCACGAGGCCGGGCTGATGAAAGGCACCAATTAGATTTTTACCATGCGCGGAATTAACGCCCGTTTTGCCGCCAACGGATGAATCAACTTGGGCAAGAAGTGTCGTTGGAATTTGCACAAAGCGCATACCGCGACGGGTAACGGCGGCGGCAAAGCCCGCTAGATCGCCAACAACACCGCCGCCCAACGCTATAACAAGATCACCACGTTCCATTTTAGCCGCCAGAATGCCATCGATGACACGGTCAAGCTCCGTCATGGATTTCGACTTTTCGCCCGGTGGAACCAAAATCGAGGCCGTGCGAATGCCCGCTACCTTCAGGCTGTCTTCCAACACGGCGAGATGGATGCCGGCTACCATTTCATCGGTCACAATCGCGCAAGCTGCTCCCGGCGCAAGCGCCGCAATGTGCTCACCCGCTTCA
>CANCAR010000011.1 GCA_947374125.1 Hyphomicrobiales bacterium
AGCGCGTCACCTTGATAGGTGAAGGCCAATTCCGCGCCATGATCATGGGCTGACTTTGCGATACCCCACGCGATCGACTTGTTGTTGGCAAGGCCCATAATCAAGCCGCGTTTGCCTTTAAGGATCGAGGAGGTCGTATTCTTTTCGGAGGTCATGGATCGGCGCTTCTAACGTTAAGGACGGAAATGTCGTTGACGAACGTGGTTCTCCTTAGCGGAATGCGCAGGGCTAAGGAAGCTTCAACGCGACGCCTTTTTGAAACTCGTCTCAATTCTTTTGACGAAATGTGACAGGCGAGGTCAATTTATCGAGTGTTTTTGGCAATGTTAATGAGACCAGATGCGTTGAGGCGGCAGAAAAAGTCGTACAGAATCGCCTTGTTTAATGTCGCCCTCACGCTCGACCCACGCCACGAGCCCTCGTTTGTTTCCGGCCACTTTCGGGAACGCGAGGCCATGCCCCGGATGATGCCGTTCAATGACCATAGCCGGATATTTGCAAGGCTCGTTTTCCAAATCAATGATCAGAGTTGCCCCGGATGAAAACATCATGCGGGTTGAAGGTGGTAACAAAGTAAGGTCCGGAATACCCGAAAGCAGCAAATTTGCCCCCAACCATTCCGGCGGAAGTGCAGGAATATCCAATTTTATCGCCACTTCGGCCAATTCTTCAACCGAGACGATGGAGACCTGACGTCGGTTTTTTAGCACCACACCGCGCGGATATTGGCGGAGCGTGCGTGCGTCCGACACCATGGTTGCACCTGAATGGCAATCGCCAACAATGCCGTCAAAGACCATGGTCAGACTATTTGTAGATGATTTTTCAAGTCCCGTGTTGCGGTCTGAATTGAGAAGGCACGCCTCTACCTGTCCAACAATTCCGATCTCTCTTACAAAAGCCATCATGCTGCTCCGCGCTTCGATGTTCAAAAATAGCAGCGACGAGCGATCCGCAAAAAGATCGATTGTCCTAGCGTGGCTTTCGGTCACGCCATCGTTTCATGAGCATTTCAAGTTCAAGATCTGGTTCTTTGGGAATGGTCAATTCAAGAGTTGCGAAAAGGTCACCAGCGCTATCGGTTGCTGGAAGACCCTTGCCTTTGAGCCTGAGCGTCATACCGCTCGAGCTATAGGGTGGAATTGAGAGTTCCACCACACCGTCAAGCGTAGGCACGCGGACTGTCCCACCAAGCACTGCATCTTCTAGTGGAACGGCCACCCGTGTACGTAGATTTTTTCCGTCAACGATGAAACGCGAATCTTGCGTGACCCTGATCGTGATTAAAGCATCGCCGGGAACCCCGCCTTCTGCACTGGCCTGCCCCTGCCGTTTTAGGCGGATCACTTTGCCGTCTGTCACGCCCGCTGGAACTGAAACATCTAACGCGCGGCCACCTGGGAGGAGAACGCGTGTGGTTGTTCCTTTAATCGCATCCGAAAGGCTAATTGATGCCATCACTTTTAAATCGGCACCGGGTGCCGGCGGTCGACGTCGAGCGGTTCGCGCATCAGCGCCCCCCATGCCGCCGCGGAAAAAATCCGCAAAGATATCGGACGCGTCGAAGTTGCCGCCAAACGGGCCACCGCCAGCGGCGCGGCCACCCGCAAATCCCTGACCGCCCGGTCCACCACCTGGAAAGCCTTGAAAACGCGGTTTGCCTTCGGCGTCGATTTCCCCTGAATCAAATTGTTTGCGCTTCTTTGCATCGCCAAGGATCTCATAGGCTGAGTTGAGCTCAGCAAATTTGTCTTTTGCTTTGGGATCGGAGACGTTGCGATCAGGGTGCAAGACCTTGGCCTGCCGACGATAGGCCTTTTTGATCTCGTCCTCATTCGACGATTTTTGTACGCCTAGTATGGTATAAGGATCGCGCATTCCATTTGGTCCTGACCGGTACATGCGATGGTCGGAGCCGCCGACCGTTATTTAACATCATGATGTAAGGATTGATGGGCGTTCACGCAACCTGACTTCGGGTGCCATCTTACCCTTGCCGGATGAGCCGCTTCACGTCGGAGATTTTCCATTCACCAGTGCCATCTTGACACGCGGTACCTTGCAGCATGGGACGCGAAACATTTTCAATCACAATTTGTGCCGCAAAAACACGACAAAGATCGCCGTCTTTAACGAAGGCGATACCCAATGGACGAAAATTGCCGCGAGCGGCTGTCATTTCATTCTCCCATTGAACCAATTCTTTGGTATTGTTGGGCTTCAATGCTGCTTCTAAGGCCGCATTCGCTCGTTCCCAGTCTGCGGCATTGAGTTCTGTGGAAAGGGTTGATGCCGTTGAAAAAATTGAGCTGGTCGTGATCGGAGACTTGTCTGCAAGGAGTTCAGAAAAGATAGGCAACGAGTTAGCGCAGCCAGTGACGCTGAAAAGACATAAAAAAAGTCCAAATTGGCGTGCGACGGGTATCGTGCGTCTCATCATTGACGTATGCCTTTTCCAGTCAAAACCAGCGTTGACGATTTGGCGTAAGCGGGTTGCGACAAATTGAGTCGTTCGGAGCATTAGAATCTTGAAAAGTTTAACAGACGGTGACTTTACCGAAGCAGGCGAACCTTTTGCACTTTTCGCGCAATGGTTTGAGGACGCAAAAAGCTCAGAACCCAATGATCCGAACGCAATGGCATTGGCGACAGTAGATCCGTCGGGTTTGCCGAATGTGCGCATGGTGTTGATGAAGGGTTGGGATGAGGCGGGTTTCGTATTTTATACGAATACTGAATCGGCGAAGGGGCGTGAGGTTTTGGGAACGCTAAAGGCCGCGCTTGTGTTCCACTGGAAAAGTCTCAAACGACAGGTGCGGGTGCGAGGGCTTATCGAACAGGTTTCTGATGCAGAAGCTGATGCCTATTTTCAGTCACGACCACGGGATAGCCGCATTGGAGCATGGGCCAGTCAGCAATCCCGTCCGCTCGAGACACGCTTTGCGCTAGAGAAGGCTGTGGCACTCAATGCTGCAAAATATGCGATCGGAGAAGTACCAAGACCGCCGCATTGGACTGGTTTTCGCATTTTGCCAGTCGAAATGGAATTTTGGCATGATCGGCCGTTTCGTCTGCATGACCGAGTGGTCTTTCGACGGGAATTGCCGAACAGTGGTTGGACGAAGGTTCGGCTTTATCCGTAATGTGTTATTAAAAGTAAGGAGAAACGCTGATGACCCTTTCGATGGAAGCGCCAAGACGAAGGACGATGTTGTTGACCGGCGCGAGCCGGGGCATCGGGCATGCCACCGTCAAGCGGTTTTCGGCCGCTGGCTGGCGCGTTATCAGCTGTTCGAGGCAGGCTTTTCCTGAAAATTGTCCATGGGAAATGGGTGCGCAGGATCATATTCAGGTGGATTTGGAAGATGTCCAAAACACCCGCGAGGCCATTGACGAAATCCGGCGTCGACTAGAAGACGGCCAGCTAGACGCACTCGTCAACAATGCCGGAATTTCGCCTAAGGGCGAGGACGGTGTGCGGCTTGGCACGCTTAACACCGAGCTAGAGGACTGGCACCGCGTTTTTCAGGTGAATTTCTTTGCGCCGATGATGCTGGCGCGCGGACTGATGAAAGAGCTTGAGGCGGCAAAGGGCTCTATCGTCAATGTGACGTCGATTGCCGGTTCTCGCGTACATCCCTTTGCCGGATCAGCCTATGCCACGTCGAAAGCTGCATTGGCAGGGCTCACTCGCGAAATGGCGTCCGATTTTGGCCCCATCGGTATTCGCGTTAATTCGATTTCGCCGGGCGAAATTGATACGTCGATTTTGTCCCCGGGAACCGACAAAATTGTCGAACAAATTCCGATGCGACGACTTGGCACGCCAGAGGAGGTTGCGAAGGCGATCTATTTTCTGTGCACTGAACAATCAAGTTATGTTCACGGTGCCGAAATCCACATCAATGGTGGCCAACACGTATGAGCAGCCGCCTTTATCCCGAAAGACCATTTATTGGGGCTAGCATTGCTGTTTTTAGAGAAGGCAAAGTTCTCCTCGCTGCGCGAATTGGTACCGAGGATGCACCTATCTTTTCACTCCCCGGCGGAATTGTCGAAGTTGGTGAGACGCTGGAAGAAGCTGCCCTACGCGAGCTGATGGAAGAGGTCGGCATCAAGGCTCGGATTGTAGGCTTTGCCGGGCATGTCGAGGTGATCGAGCGCGACGCTGAGGGAAAAGTGAAGCGACATTTCGTGGTCAACGCCTTTTCAGCTCATTGGACAGAAGGCGAGGCTGTTACGGGGCCGGAAGCGCCTCACATCCGATGGGTTGATCCGCGGGAACTCGGCGGAATAACAATGACGAAAGGCCTTGGGTCAATCCTTCAGCGAGCCGCCGTATTGATCGCCGATACCGACCAATAATTACATGAATCGGATGGCTTCCCCTTGGGATGGCGTAACAAGTTCACCATCCCACATAACGCGTTGGCCCCGAACAATCGTACCTACCGGCCAACCTTCGACGCTTTTGCCGTCATAAGGTGTCCATCCGCAACGCGATTGAATCCAGCTATTGGTGATGGTTTCGCGTCGCTTCATATCAACGATGGTTAAATCAGCGTCATAGCCCGAAGCAATTCGGCCTTTGCCAGCAATACCGAACAGCCGTAACGGACCGGCACTCGTCATATCCACAAAACGCTCCAGCGACATGCGCCCAGCATTGACGTGATCGAGCATGATTGGAACTAGGGTCTGAACGCCAGTCATTCCAGATGGGGATGCCGGATAGGGTTTGGCTTTTTCCTCAAGGGTGTGCGGCGCGTGATCCGATCCAAGGATATCGGCGACACCTTGTGCGACGCCCTGCCAGATGCCGGCACGATGGGATTCGTCGCGGACGGGTGGGTTCATCTGGACGAGTGTGCCAAATCGTTCATAGGCTTCTGGGCCTGCCAAAGTGAGGTGATGTGGTGTAACCTCGCAACTTGCAACGTCCTTATGGTCTCTCAAAAAGTACATTTCATCGCTTGTCGAGATGTGCAGCACATGGATGCGTGCGCCGGTATTACGCGCGATACGGACGAGACGCTTGGTGCATGCTAAGGCTACCTCGGCGGAGCGCCAGATCGGGTGAGATGAGGGGTCTCCTTCAACGCGAAGATTTTTACGGTCTCTGAGCATCATTTCATCTTCGGAATGAAAGGCTGCGCGGCGACGCGTTTTGCTCAAGATGGCCGCGACGCCCGTATCATCTTCCACGAGCAGCGAGCCGGTCGACGAGCCCATAAAGACCTTAATTCCGGCGGCACCCGGAAGGCGTTCAAGCTCGGGGATATGCTTAATATTGTGATGCGTACCGCCAACCCAGAATGCAAAATCGCAATGCATCCGGTGTGTGCCGCGTCTGACCTTGTCCGCCAGCGCCTCCGCGTCCGTCGTTTGTGGATCGGTATTGGGCATTTCAAAAACGGAGGTCACGCCGCCCATGACGGCAGAGCGCGAACCTGTTTCGAGATCCTCTTTGTGAGTCAGGCCAGGCTCCCGGAAATGGACTTGGGTGTCGATGACGCCCGGCAAAATATGCAAGCCTCTACAATCGATAACCTCGCCAGCCGCCTTGGGATCAAGCGCGCCAATGGCTACAATCTTGCCATGCTTAACGCCGATGTCGGTCATACCGATGCCATCTTGGTTGACGACCGTGCCGCCTTTGAAAATGGTGTCGAAGATTAAAGGCATCGTGTAACGCTCCCCTATGCTGCGCCCGGCTTGAGCCGTATTCGCTTCTGTCCTACGGTTTGAATCAGGCTATATCAAGAAAGCTGCATGCCACGCCAAGAAAGTTGAATGCCAATGCCCAATTGCCTCCTTCCTGATCGGGGAGTTGTGAGTGTTTCGGGACCTGAAGCACGCCCATTTCTCGATAATGTGCTTACGGTTTCGATGGAAGGCCTAAACAAGGGCAGCGCAGTTTATGGCGGCCTTCTAACGCCACACGGTAAGATTATTGTGGATGGAATCATCCTCCCGACGGATGATGGATTATTGATCGACTGCCCTCGGTTGCTTGCTGGTGACCTGGCTCGTCGGCTGGGCTTTTATAAACTTCGCGCCAAGGTAGACATTGCCAACCTCTCTGATGACATGGTGGCTTATGCCACTTGGGGTGGTGATCCATTGACCGATAACAAAGGGTACCGAGCCAGCGATCCAAGACTTTCGACGCTTGGGGAAAGAATCCTCATTTCGGCCGCTCAATCCATCGCAACCAACGCTGTCGCAGGTGACTATCATGTCCACCGGATTTCGCTCGGCGTGCCGGAAGGGGGGCGGGATTTTGTCTATGGCGACAGCTTTCCGCACGAGGCGGATATGGATCAACTGCACGGCATCGATTTCGCTAAAGGTTGTTATGTGGGTCAAGAGGTCGTGTCGCGGATGCAGCATCGGGGCACGGCACGGACGCGGTGTGTGCCCGTTCGATTTTCTGAAGGCAAGGCTCCTCCTGAAGGAACAGAGGCGCTGGCCGGTGAAAAAATATGTGGCCGGATTGGGTCTTCGACGTCTGCCGGGCAGGCTATTGCACTCTTGCGGCTTGATCGGATTGCTGAGGCTATAAAGGCAGGGGAGTCGTTATCGGCGGCGGGCCAAGCCTTTTCCGTCGAGCAACGAGACTGGATGCGTTTTCATCTTGAGGGGGTAGCATGACGAGAGGTGTCATCGAACATCCGGATGGTAAAAACCGCTGCCCTTGGCCCGGCGTTGACCCTCTCTATGTTGCTTATCACGATACGGATTGGGGCGTCCCTGAATATGATGATAGGGCCCTGTTTGAGAAATTAATACTGGATGGCTTTCAGGCCGGTTTAAGTTGGATCACGATCTTGCGAAAGCGCGAGAATTTTCGGGCAGCCTTCGACGGTTTCGATGCTGAGCGGATCGTCCGATATGGCCCCGAAAAAGTTGAAAGCCTTGTGGTCGACGCTGGTATTATCCGCCACCGTGGCAAAATCGAGAGCACGATAAAAAGCGCGCGCGTCTATCTTGATATTCAAGAGAGCTCGGGATTTTCCAACTATCTCTGGGACTTTATTGATGGTCGTGTCATCCAAAATTCACCCCGGAGTATGGCCGACATTAAGACCGAAACTGAAGTATCGCGTCGGATGTCTAAAGATCTCAAACAGCGTGGCTTCAATTTTTGCGGTCCAACCATTATCCATGCCTTCATGCAAGCCGTTGGCATGGTGAATGATCATCTCGTCGAATGCTTTCGGCACGAGGAAGTCAAAGCGCTGGAGCGGGGCCTTTAATGAGCGACGGCGTTCCACCTAGGGCTTGGCAACGCATGTTATCGGGCCGACGTTTGGATCTTCTTGATCCATTGCCAATGGATATCGAGATCGAAGACATCGCCCATGGATTGGCCCGCGTGGCCCGTTGGAACGGTCAGACTCTTGGTCCTGCGGCTTTCTCGGTAGCTCAGCATTCCTTGCTGGTTGAGGCCATTTTTACGGCTACTGAACCAAATTATGATAGCAAATCCAGTCTGGCGGCTTTGCTGCATGATGCACCAGAATATGTCGTCGGTGATATGATTTCACCGTTCAAGGCAGTAATAGGCGGTGATTATAAAGCGGTGGAGCATCGGCTCCTTGACGCCATTCACCTGCGTTTTGGATTACCCAAGGAGCAGCCCGACGCGCTTTTAAATCGCATTAAGGCAGCTGATCATATAGCCGCCCATTTCGAGGCAACTGAGCTCGCAGGATTTAGCGAGGAGGAGGCGAAACGCTTATTCGGCCAGCCTCAAATTCATTTAGCGGCCTATGCAACCCTGTTGCATCCTTGGGGCGCTGATCTCGCTAAGTCGCGCTTTCTTGAACGATTTACCCAATTGGAGATACGCTGATGCCTTCGCTGCACATTTGCTCGCTTTCGCGGTTGCACGAAACGGTTGAGAAAACCGGTGCACGACAGGTCATCACGTTGTTGACCGAGGCAGGCGGGGTTCCAAGTCCTGCCGGTATTTTGCCCGAGCGGCATTTAAAGCTCATCGCGAGCGATATAACGACGCCCATGGAGGGGCATATCTTACCGGGTGCCGAGCATGTGGAACGCCTCATCGCCTTTGTGAAGGCATGGGATCGGGAACACCCTTTGGTGATTCATTGCTGGGCTGGCATTAGCCGTTCCACAGCGTCGGCCTATATTGCGGCAAGCGTTCTGAATCCGTCGCTTGATGAGGTTGATCTGGCAACCCGCTTGCGGGCTTCGTCGCCGTCGGCAACGCCCAATCCACGTCTTATTTCCTTGGCCGATGGCATGCTTGGGCGAAGCGGGCGGATGATTGCCGCCATTGCTGGCATTGGACGAGGTTCGGACGCCTTTGAGGGTGTACCCTTTTCTTTAGCGTACGACTAAGCCACCATGAATGAGCGCTTTCCCGAGACTCCCATTGAGATTGGACTTGCGGCAGCAATCGTCGCCGTTGAGGGCGATGCACCACAGATTTTGGTCGGCCACGCAGACGGCGACGATGATGGCTTGCCGTATGGCAGCTTCGATCCACTGGCCCACCAAACGCTAGAGATTGCGTTGCGCGCTTTTGTAGCGGATCAGTCAGGCTTGTCTCTCGGCTATGTCGAGCAACTCTATACCTTTGCCGATCGCGGGCGGCACGATCGCCCGAATGATGGGGCGCCCCATGTCGTCTCGATTGGCTACCTTGCCCTCACCCGTGTTTCAGCAAAGGCAGAGGAACGCCCAAAGACGGCAGCTTTCCGGCCGTGGTATCGTTTCTTTCCTTGGGAAGATTGGCGAGGCGGAAGACCTGCTATTTTAGATCGCGATATTCTACCCCGGTTAAATAATTGGGCTTCTGATCGTGCTGCTGAGAAGGCCGAGACGCGAGCGAGGCCATTGTCTCGACTAGAAAGGTTGCGTTTTTGCTTTGGCGCGGATGCCGGTTCTTGGGATGAAGAGAAAGTGCTCGACCGCTACGAATTGCTTTATGAAGCCGGTCTCGTGTTTGAAGCCGGGCGTGACGGGCGCATAGGTTCCACCGGTCCTGAGACGGCACGACGTTTTGGCGAGCCGATGCGCCACGATCATCGCCGAATTTTGGCAACCGCCATGGGCCGATTGCGCGCTAAGCTAAAATACCGCCCGGTAGTGTTTGAGCTCATGCCCGCAAGTTTTACGCTGACCGCCTTACAAAGCACAGTAGAGGCGATTTCGGGTCGTCATCTACATAAGCAAAATTTCCGACGACTGGTGGAGACAACGGCAATGGTAGAGCCGACAGGGAGCCAAACAACCACAAAGGGGAGGCCCGCAGCGCTCTTCCGGTTCCGAAGGGACGTGTTGCAAGAGAGGCCTGCACCGGGGTTGAGGCTTGGTAAGCGGGGGTAATTGAATCGCTTATACCTATATAAAAGGCCTCTCCCGCTCGGGAAGAGGCCTAAACTTTTTTAAAGGTAAAATAGTCGAATCGACGAAGGATGCGTTTAAAGCCCCAACACGCTCTCGGCGCTCACGTAGCTTAAGCCTTGTACATCGGCGACGGCCTTATAGGTCAGCTTGCCATCATGGACATTGAGACCATTCCTCAAATGCTTATCGTCGATGAGGGCTTGTTTCCAGCCCTTATCGGCCAACGCGAGGGCGAATGGCAGTGTGCTGTTGTTTAGCGCAAAGGTGGAAGTGCGAGCGACAGCACCGGGCATGTTTGCGACACAATAATGGATGACGCCATCCACCACATAGGTTGGATCGGCATGGGTCGTTGCCTTTGATGTTTCGCAGCAGCCGCCTTGATCGATGGCGACGTCGACAATGACTGAACCCGGTTTCATGGTTTTAAGCATCGCACGGGTGATCAGCTTTGGCGCTTCGGCCCCGGGGATTAGCACGCATCCAATGACCATATCGGCGGTGGTGACGAGTTCGTTGACCGCATTTCGGGTCGAAAACACCGTGCGAACAGCACCGTTGAATTGCGCCGAGATGCGGCGCAGCACATCGCCTGAACGGTCAACGACCGTAACATTTGCACCCATTCCAAGCGCAATGGTTGCCGCATGCGTTCCCGACACTCCACCCCCCAAGATAACCACATTGGCCGACGGAACGCCTGGGACGCCGCCCAGCAACACGCCCATGCCGCCTTGCGCTTTTTCAAGGCAATGCGCCCCAACTTGCGGGGCAAGGCGGCCAGCTACTTCTGACATTGGGGTAAGCAAAGGAAGGCCACCCGTCGCTGATGTCACGGTTTCATACGCAATGCAGGTGGCCCCCGAAGCAATAAGGTCTTTGGTCTGTTCGGGATCTGGCGCCAAATGGAGATAGGTAAAGAGAATCTGACCTTTTCGAAGTTGTTTGCGCTCGGCAGATTGTGGCTCCTTGACCTTCACAATCATGTCGGCTTTCGCGAAAATATCTCCGGCATTGCTCGAAATGTTTGCACCAGCAGCGACATAATCGGCATCGCTCGCACCTGCACCAAGTCCTGCGCCGGTTTCCACATCGACCTTATGGCCGTGATGGATCAGTTCGGTGACCGAGGACGGCACCAGACCAACACGAAACTCATTGTTCTTGATCTCTTTTGGAACGCCGATCAGCATGGTTTTCTCCCTCGGTTTCTAATCAGGTTATCGTTTCACAATTCCGATGGCGCTGCTTGCGAAAAGCAGGCGTATCTGCCAATAATATTCGAATAAATATTCATTATTTAATATAAATACGGAATTAAATTCTTATGATTGAACTTGATGCGCGGGATCGTTCGATTCTAAAATTGCTACAGGCGGATGCGGGCATCACAAATGCCGATCTCGCAGAACGGGTCAATCTCTCTCAATCGGCCTGCCTAAGGCGCGTTAATATGCTCCATGAGCGCGGTCTGGTTCGCGGCACTGTGATGTTGCTCGATGAGAACGCGATTGGATTATCCGGAACTGCTTTTGTTTTCGTGACGCTCGACCAACAGGGTCGGAACAGTTTGGACGCGTTTGAGACGGCCGTCAGCGAACATCCGGAGATTTTAGAAGCTTACCTTTTGGCAGGAACAGCGGACTATCTTCTTCGCGTCGTTTACGCCGATACGGCTGATTTCGAGCGCATTCACCGCAATATTGTTACGCGTTTACCCGGTGTTGTTCGCGTCCAATCAACCTTGGCACTCAGGATGGTCAAGAGAACAACGGCGCTCCCGGTTTGATGGCTTGCAAGGTAAGCGTGCATGTTCGATACATAGCGTGATTAAAGCACCAGAGAATCAGTCCAGTGACCCAGTCTGTTCCAGCCGATATTGTTGCGTTGCCGTTCGAGAAAGCACTCGCTGAATTGGAGACCATTGTCGGTCAACTTGAGAAGGGCGATGTACCGCTTGAGGACTCGATTGCGCTTTATGCCCGTGGTGATGCGTTGCGGGCTCAATGCGAGACATTGCTCAAAAAGGCCGAAGCGCGGATTGAGAAAATCGCCTTAGACGTGCAGGGCAAACCCATGAGCGCTCAGCCACTTGATGCCGAATAGCATCCGCGCAATCCTTGTCTTGCATTGCGCCTATTGAAGTCCGGGACCTTCGGAGTGAAATACGTCTTAGCAAGGAGATTTCGGATGGCTGCAACCGATCAAGACGACCCCATACCCGGTAATGCGTGGAGTTGCGACGCGATAGAGACCGTGATCGTCCCGCGCACTCGTGATCTCGGCGGATTTTCCGTGCGGCGTGCATTGCCATCCGCGTGCAAGCAAATGGTCGGGCCTTTCATCTTTTTTGATCAGATGGGGCCTGCCGAGTTTCTGTTAGGTCAAGGCTTAGATGTTAGGCCCCACCCGCATATTGGACTTTCGACCGTTACCTATCTTTTTAACGGTGAAATTATGCACCGCGATTCGATGGGCTTTGTTCAACCGATCCGGCCCGGTGCGGTCAATTTAATGACCGCGGGACGCGGTATCGTCCATTCAGAGCGAACGGCCGTAGACGAGCGGAAAAAAGGACCGCGCCTTTTTGGGATCCAAACTTGGGCGGCTTTGCCTGCAACGCATGAAGAATCCATGCCCGGTTTTTCTCATTTTAGCGAAGCTGATCTGCCACGGATTGAAGGGGAAGGTAAACGCGTCCGTTTAATTATGGGATCACTGTATGGTGAGACGTCGCCCGTACCGTTTCCGTGGGACGTATTTTATGCCGAGGCGGTTTTGGCGCCGGGTGCCGTCCTTCCCCTTGATCCAACGCATGATGAGCGGGCAGTCTACGTCGTATCGGGTGAGATTGATATTGCTGGGGATGTATTTGGTGGAGGCCAATTGCTTGTCTTCAAACCCGGCGACCGGATTTCTGTTTTAGCGATTTCGAACACTCGTCTGATGGTACTTGGCGGGGAGCCTATGGATGGGCCTCGCCATATTTGGTGGAATTTTGTTTCCTCTCGAAAAGATCGGATTGAACAGGCTAAGGCTGAGTGGCGGTCAGGTCGATTTGATACGGTGCCAGGAGAAGACGAATTTATTCCATTGCCCGAATAATATGATCATTGGACTTCGCTCCATAGACTTGCTTTAACGCGTCGCATGACCAACCGGATACGCGCTGACCTCTTGCTGGTGGAACGAGGCTTTTATGAAAGCCGGGCACGCGCGCAGTCGGCCATTTCTGCCGGTCTCGTCTTGGTCGACGGCGTCGTTATCCAAAAGTCATCGTCGACAATTGCACCAAATGCCGAAATTATAGCGACCGCTGAACATCCATGGGTATCGCGCGGTGGCGTTAAGCTAGCTGCTGCGCTTGATGAATTCGGAATAGACCCAAGCGACCAATTCTGCCTCGACATTGGTGCCTCAACGGGCGGCTTTACCGACGTCTTGCTCCATCGCCAAGCAAGACATGTTGTTGCCGTTGATGTCGGCCATGACCAATTTCATAAGGGGCTGTCCGGTAACCGAAGGGTGACGCTTATCGAAGGAACCGATGCGAGAACGTTACAATCTAGCAATTTTACCGAGTTACCCTCAATTCTAGTAGTCGATGTCAGTTTTATATCTCTATCGCTTGTTCTACCACCTGTATTGGCTCTGGGACTATCGAAGGCGAAGCTTGTGGCGCTCATAAAACCGCAATTCGAGGTGGGGCGAGCTAATCTTAAAAAAGGTATCGTCAAGGATGAGATAGCACGCAACGAGACCATCAATCGTATTGAAAGGCAACTTACTGTGCTAGGCTGGCCTGTTCTCGGTGTTATGCCGTCGCCAATTGCCGGGGGCGATGGCAATATTGAATTTTTGATTGCAGCGGAGAAACGCGATTGACCCAATTGAGCCTCGAAATTACCCGATTTGGAGCAAAGGGCGATGGAATAGCCTCTGGACCGGATGGTCTAATCTATGTGCCGCGCGCCATTCCGGGTGATCGTGTGTTGGTCGATATGGCTTATGGCGAGCCAGAAATCATTGAGATCGAAAGGGCATCACCCAATCGGATAGCGCCAATTTGTGAATTATTTGGGACTTGTGGCGGTTGTTTAATCCAAGAAGCAGATGATGCCACGTATTTCAGTTGGAAACATGGATTGGTTGTTGAAGCTATGACCCCGCTTAAGGCGGCCGACCGGGTCAATCCCGTTCTGGATGGACATGGCGCGGGTCGCAGGCGAGTGACCTTTCACGCACGGCGAACGGAACGCGGTGTTGAAATTGGATTTATGAAAGCGCGCTCGCATGACCTTATTTCCGTCGACGCCTGTCCTTTGTTGACACCCGGGCTCGCGCGCGCGGCAGAAATTGCGCTACCTCTCGCTTCCCGACTGGCCTCATCGGGTAAGCCGCTTGATATCGCCGTAACGGAAACACTCGGCGGATTGGATGTCGATCTACGCGGCCATGGACCGGCTGGCGCGCAACTTCGCCGCTTATTGTCTTTGGATGCCGAGCATTTCGATCTAGCCCGTCTGTCGATGCATGGAGATGTCGTCGTCGAGCGTCGTAAGGCAGAATTGACGATTGGACACGCGCGCGTCGTTTTGCCACCCGGTGCCTTTCTTCAAGCGACACAGCTCGGCGAAGATGTGTTGGCCGATCTGGTGTTGAAGGCGCTTGGTAAGGCCAGCTTAGTTGCCGACCTCTTCGCAGGTATTGGAACTTTTGCTTTGCGGCTTGCAGGTTCACGTGCAGTCCATGCGGTCGAATCTAACGCGCCGGCGGTAGCTGCGCTGCAAAGGGCTATCCGTGAAACCCAAGGTTTGAGACCTTTGACAGTCGAGACACGCGATCTTTTTCGTAGACCTCTCCTTGGTGCTGAACTTAACCGCTTCGATGCTGTTGTGCTCGATCCCCCGCGGGCCGGAGCGGAAGCGCAAATGCGTGAATTGGCTCTGTCACGTGTACCAATCGTGATTTCTGTATCGTGCCATCTCGGTACCTTCGCGCGTGATGCTGAACTTCTCATCAGAGGTGGATACGAGCTAAATTCCGTTACACCAGTGGACCAGTTTCGTCATTCGTCGCATATTGAACTTGTCGGGGTTTTCGAACGGAAGATCGCTGGCCCGAAACGCCCGAGAAAGCTACTGGGATAAGTTCAATGACGGTAAATTTTCCGGATAAAGATCAAGTCATTGCGGGCCTGCAGGCATTGGTCGGCGCCTCGCATGTCTTGGAATCTGAAGTTTCGAAAGCACCCTATCTTACGGATTGGCGAAAGCGTTTTACCGGACAGGCACTTGGTGTCGTTCGTCCGGCATCAACGGCCGAGGTTGCAGCTGTGATGCGCTTTGCCGCAGATCATAAGCTTGCTGTGGTGCCGCAAGGCGGGAATACAGGGCTCGTCGGTGGTAGTGTTCCAATTGGTCGCGGCGATGAGATCGTAATTTCACTTACCCGTATGAACGCGATCCGTGAATTCGATCCGCTTTCTGACACGATGATTGTCGAGGCGGGTGCAACGATCGCGGCAAGTCAGACACGGGCAGAGGAGGGAGGGCGATTTTTCCCCCTTTCGCTTGCATCCGAAGGTACGGCAACAATTGGCGGTGCCATAAGTACCAATGCGGGCGGAACGGCAGTCCTCGCCTATGGCAATATGCGTGATCTTGTGCTCGGGCTTGAAGTCGTGCTTGCCGATGGTCGAATTTGGAATGGTCTCGGCAAGCTACGAAAAGATAACACCGGCTACGATCTTAAACACCTTTTTGTAGGCTCTGAAGGCACGCTCGGCATGGTGACAGCGGCAGTTGTAAAACTATTTCCTGCTCCAAAATCCCGTGCGACCGCGATATGTGGATTGGCTTCACCAGAAGATGCATTAGCTTTTCTAACTCTTGCGAAGGCCGCGGGAGGCTCCTCGCTTACAACGTTCGAGATCATACCACGACTAGGAATTGAGTTGGTACTCAAGCATTTTGCCGATACCAGAGACCCTTTGTTTAACTGCCACGATTGGTATGTGCTGATTGAGTTCTCTTCAGCGTCAACCGACGGTGCCGATGAGATGGCCCAATCAGTAATTTTGGAGGGAATCGATCAGGCATTTATTGAAGATGGTGTTTTTGCCATTTCAATGGCCCAACGCGATGCATTTTGGGGTTTACGCGAATATCTGCCTGATGCGCAAACCCGCGACGGTCAATCGATCAAACACGATATTTCTGTTCCCCTTGCGTCGGTTCCAGCGTTGATAGCAGCAGTAATACCTGAGGTTGAAATGCTTGTTCCTGGAATTAGGCCTTTGCCATTCGGGCATCTTGGCGATGGAAATTTGCATTTTAATTTTCAAGCACCAGACGGATCGGATGGTCCCTCCTACATGGAACGCAGTTCCGAAGTGCATGCGATTGTTTATAAACACGTTTTAGCGATGGCGGGCTCGATTTCCGCTGAGCATGGCATCGGACAGGTTAAACGTGCTCAACTCGCCGAAAAAAAAGATCCTGTAGCACTAGAATTAATGCGAACGTTGAAAAATGCGTTGGATCCCGAGGGTAGGATGAACCCCGGAAAGGTGCTTTGACCCAACTATCAGCAGGCAAGATTAGCGCTTACCTGCTTTCAAAATAGGGATTGTTGTTCGGGTTTTGGATGTCTTTTTGGCTGTGCTACGACGTGTTGTATCGGGCCGGTGCGCGGGTCATAGGGTTCAGTTATGAAGAAATCATCGGGCGCAGGACGAATGAGCTTCATCGCCTGATCCAATGGATGACTCTCCGATTCAAGCCAGAGCGCAAAATGTTCTTCCGGTATGATCACAGGCATTCGATTGTGTAACGATGAAACAGTGCCGTTAGCGTCCGTTGTTACTATCGTAGCAGTGTCAATTTCTGAACCGTTGGCGTGGGCATAGGGCTCCCAAAGACCTGCCATAGCGAAAGATTTGCCGTTCGGACGGCGGATCCGAAATGGTATTTTCCTCCTTCCGCCATTTGCCCATTCGTAAAAACCATCAGCCGGGATCAAGCAGCGGCGGTGCCGGACGGCAGAACGAAATGCCGGTTTATCAGCTATCGTCTCCCCTCTCGCATTAAACAGAAGCGGAAAGCCTTCAGGATCCTTCAACCATCCGGGAAGCAAGCCCCAGCGCATCAGTCGGAAATGACGATTTAATCCCTCTTGGGTGACGACGGCAATTGGTTCTGTTGGCGCAATATTGCTCCGAGGCGGGAAGTCCGGCGATTCATCGTATTGAAATAGGACTTTGATATCAGCAGAGCTGACATTCAGCGCAAAGCGTCCGCACATGGGAGTTTTCTAGCTCGCCAATAAGACGGCTTGACTTGCGGATAGCGCTAATGCGCCTTCGGTGATGGTTTGCTCTAGCGAAGGAGCTTCCGTTGCTACTTGCTCGGCAAAAAAGCGAGCTGTGGCAATACGCCTCTCATTTTCGGGCCCCGCACTATCGGCAAGTGCAGATCGGACCAAGGCTAAACCTCCTAGTGTCGTTCCGAAAAGGGTTTGATAGACAGTAGCAGATGCAAGCGCCTCCTCAGGATTTTGTTTTAGAGTTGTTATGATCCATTGCGTTGCAACTTTCAGTGAGCCTAGGGCTACCGTTAACCGTTCGGCGCTTGACCCGAAACCAGTGTGATTGCTGGCTTTTAATGCATCCAAGGTGGTAGACATTTCAGCTAGCAAAGCCGCGACCGTCTCTCCATTTGAAAGTGACAACTTGCGGGTAAGAAGGTCGATGGCCTGAATACCGTTCGTTCCTTCATAGATTGAGGCGATCCGAGCATCTCGGAGGTGCTGGGCGGCACCTGAGCCTTCGATGAAACCCATACCCCCATGAATTTGGATCCCCAAGGATGCTACTTCAATCCCGATATCTGTAGCCCATGCTTTTGCTATTGGCGTTAAAAGCGCCGCGCGTTCCTCGGCGACCTTGCGCTTAGCCGGATCGGTTTCGCGATGCGAGCGGTCAAAGGCTGCAGCAGTCATAAAGCAAATGGCACGGGCGGCATCTGTTTTGCTCCGCATTAACATTAGCATCCGTCGAACATCTGGGTGCTCAATGATAGGCACCATGACATCCGATTTTGCGGCGATCGAGCGCCCTTGTTTTCGCTCTTTTGCGTAATTGAGCGCCAATTGATAGGCACGTTCGGCGACTGCAACGCCCTGGACGCCTACACTTAGCCGTGCGCTGTTCATCATTGTGAACATGCAATTTAGACCACGGTTTTCCTCGCCAATGAGATATCCTGTCGCGCCACCATGATCTCCATAGACCATTGTGCAGGTAGGCGAGGCGTGAATTCCAAGCTTTTTTTCTAGCCCAGCGCAGCGGAGATCATTGCGCTCGCCAAGTGAGCCGTCAGGATTGACCAAATATTTTGGCACCAAAAATAACGAGATGCCGCGTGTTCCTGAAGGCGCATCCGGAAGGCGTGCCAAAACCAAATGTATAATGTTGGGCGTCAAATCATGTTCACCATAGGTGATATAGATTTTCTGACCTGTAATTTTATAGCTGCCATCCTGCGCTCGCTCGGCGCGGGTTCTAAGCGCCCCTACATCTGAACCTGCATGAGGTTCGGTTAGGTTCATCGTGCCCGTCCATTCACCTGAGACAAGTTTATTGAGGTAAATCGATTTCAGCGCTTCGGATCCGTGGGCCGAAAGGGCATCAACCGCGCCGGTTGTAAGCAATGGTCCAAGCATGAAGGCCATTGAGGCTGAAGTCCACATTTCGCTGCAAGCGTGGTGAAGAAGGTGCGGCAATGCTTGCCCACCGTGTTCTATTGGAGCGGTAAGTCCATTCCAACCAGCAGTGACCCACTCTGAATAGGCTTCTTTCCAGCCAGGTGCCGTGGTGACATGGCCTTGATCGAAGACAGCACCGAACTGATCACCAACTTGGTTGAGTGGTGCAATCTTGTCCGTTGCGAATTTCCCGGCTTCCTCTAAAACCGCGTCTGCGATGCCGTCAGCAATATCTGGAGCAAGTCCATCTGCTGCCAAAGCACCAAGGCCAAAGGTTTTCGCCATAAAGGCAATTTCGGTTACCGGCGCGCGATAGTTCATTTTGATTGCCTCGGGCATTAAGGGATATTAGCAACACAAAGATAATCCATTCGCTTACGATTTGCACGGTGGCTCTTTGTCACCCAAAGGATTATAGCCCCGCTATGACCAACTCGATCCCGAACATGTCCGTAATCAAATCAACCCAGCGCATAATGCCCACCGCTTTGGGTATTTCTAATGCTGGTGCTTTGTTGCGTTCAGGCGGTTTAGTCGCATTTCCGACCGAGACTGTTTATGGTCTCGGAGCAGATGCGACAAATGGTACGGCTGTTGCTGGAATTTTTGCTGCCAAAGGGCGGCCTAGCTTTAACCCGCTAATCATCCATGTAAACTCGCTTGAGAAAGCCTTAAGCCTTGCAGAGTTCAATGTGGATGCTCTTAAATTAGCTGAAGCTTTTTGGCCGGGCCCGCTGACCCTCGTCGTGCCGAAAAAAGCGGGAAGTAGGATATCCGATTTAGCGCTCGCCGGTCTCGACAGTATAGCTATCCGAGTCCCCTCCGAGCCCGTAGCGCGTAGGATCATCGAGGCCTCTGAGAGGCCCATCGCAGCACCGTCCGCCAATCGTTCTGGGAAGGTGAGCCCGACAACGACAGGGCATGTTCTTGATGATCTTGATGGGTTGATTGATGCCATCATCATTGGCGAGACCGCCAAAGTGGGTCTAGAATCAACCATTATCGCCTGTCTTGACGTCAGGCCCACAATGTTGCGGCCAGGGGGGCTTTCGCGGGAACGGATTGAGAAGGTGCTCGGCCATTCACTTAGCGAACCACTGAAATTTCAGGGGGCGAAGAGCTTACCCATCGCACCTGGGATGCTGTTATCGCATTATGCCCCTCGCGCATCCGTAAGACTTGAGGCACACGATGCTGCGCCTAGCGAGGCGGTATTGCTGTTTGGTCCGAGTAAGATATTTGGCCTAAGTGAGGCCCTCATATCTACCAATCTCAGCGAAAAATCCGATCTTGCCGAGGCTGCAGCCAATTTGTTTATGGCGCTTCGAAAGCTTGACGCTTCTGGAGCGGGCTCGATCGCCGTCGCCCCTGTCCCAAATTGGGGACTTGGTGAGGCCATTAATGATCGCTTGCGCCGGGCTGCTGCTCCTCGTCTTTGAATTTTTAAGCTTGTGTTTTCGCAGTCGCTGCATATTTCTGGAGGAATTGCTTTTCAGCTTTGCGAGTTTGCAAATGAATCAAATTCCGTGGGATGATTTCAGGCTGGTAAAGGCCATTGCAGATACGCGATCGCTGAATGGTGCTGCCGATATTCTCAATATCAATCATTCCACAGTATTTCGTAGGCTGTCTGATCTCGAAAAGAGAATTGGTACGATCTTATTTGAGCGGCATCGTTCTGGTTATGCTCTCACTCCGGCAGGAGACGAGATGGCGCAACTGGCGGCTCGAATGGAGGATGACGTCGAGGCGTTTGCGCGCAAATTAGATGGACAAAGTCTCATTCCGACTGGCGAACTTAGGGTCACCACAAACGACACATTGTTGGTCTATCTGCTAGTGCCGGTTTTCGCCGCTTTTCGGAGAGCCTATCCAACGATTAATCTCGATATCGTTCTCACCAATCAATTGCTCAATCTTTCGAAAAGGGACGCCGACATTGCTATTCGCGCAACAGACTCGCCACCTGAGACGTTGGTGGGGCGCCGAATTTGTGGACTCAATTGGGCGATTTATGGCCTTAAAAGTGAATTTCCGGATGCCAGCCTTGGCGTACTTCCAGAACTGAATGGGTTGGCTTCTCGGCTCTGGGTGTCCTTAGGTGATCAGTTCGGCCATATGCGAGCAGTTCGATACGTGCATGAGCGGGTGCCAGAAGAACAAATTGCCCTTAAAATCAACACCGTCCTTGGTTTGACCGAAGCTGTTGAGGAAGGGATAGGAATTGGACCACTGCCATGCCTTATCGCTGATCAGCGACCAAAATTGGTTCGGCTCACCGAGCCGAACCCTGATTTCGCAACGGGATTGTGGCTTTTGACCCATCCAGATCTTAAAGCCTCCCCCCGAGTCCGTGCCTTCCTAGACGTTGCGGCGCTTGAACTCAGCAAGCGCAAGGCAATGATCGAAGGTTCAGTGCCATTTTCGACGATTAACGGAAGTGTTTAGCTGATATTCACAACCACTCGACCGCGAATTCCGCCCTTAAGGATGGTGGCCGCCTCGTCGATAACATCAGCAAATTTGATGGATCTTGTCATCGAATCGAGTTTTTTCATATCGAGATCGATTGCTAGACGCTTCCATGCTTCGAGCCGAAGCGCCATTGGGCACATGACGCTGTCAATGCCTAGAAGCGATACACCCCGCAGAATGAAGGGGGCGACGTTGGATGGAAGATCCATGCCCTGCGCTAATCCACAGGCGGCAATTGCTCCATGCGCCTTCGTCATAGAGATTGCATTGGCTAGCGTATGGGAGCCAACTGAGTCGACACCGGCAGCCCAACGCTCCTTACCAAGGGGACGCCCTGGCTCGGATAACTCCTTGCGATCCATAATTTCCGATGCGCCAAGGGATTTCAGATAGTCGGCTTCTGATGACCGGCCTGTTGAAGCGATAACATTCCAACCCAGTTTTGCGAGCAGTGCAATTGCGACCGAGCCAACGCCACCTGCGGCACCGGTGACCAATGCAGGACCATCAGACGGTTTCAATCCATGGCGTTCTAATGCCAAAACCGACAGCATGGCGGTGTAGCCAGCTGTACCAATGGCCATTGCATGGTGCGCATCAATGCCTTTGGGAAGCTTAATCAGCCAATCGCCTTTGACGCGTGCCTTCTCGGCGTAGCCACCGAAATGGGTCTCAGAAAGGCCAAAACCGTTCAAAAGCACTGAATCTCCCGCTATAAAGCCGGTGTGTGTGGATTGTTCAACGACGCCCGCAAAATCGATACCTGCGACCATCGGAAATTTGCGAGGGACACCGGATTTTGCCGAAAGGACAAGTCCATCCTTATAATTGATCGTTGAATGCGTAATTCGAACGGTAACATCGCCATCCATAAGGTCTGAATCGGTGAGCTCGGTCCAACCCACATGCTGGGCGCCTGCTTCGTCCTTCGTTACCATTAGTGCCTTAAACGTACTCATGTCCGATACTCCATCTAAAAAAGTGATAAAAAGATTGAACTAAGCGAGTTTCGGCTCACTGCGCTGCACTGGGCGTTCGCTGATTGGCAGATTGATTAGTGCGGATGCGATTCCCAGCGCAATCGAGAGCCACCAAACCACCATGTAAGAGCCTGTCTTCTCATAAAGCGCGCCACCGAGCCAAACTCCAAGAAAACCACCAAGCTGATGGGAGAAAAACGCAAAGCCGTACAGCATCGAAAGATATCTCGTGCCGAACATTACTGCCACAAGGCTAGACGTCGGTGGGACGGTTGACAGCCAGAGAAAGCCCATCGCAAGACCAAATAGGAGCGCGTTGGTGGGTGAAGTGGGAGCCAGGATAAAGCACAAAACGGCAACCGAGCGGCCTAAGTAGATCACAGATAAGATCCACCGCTTTGGCATTCGACCAGATAACCAACCCGCGGTTAGAGAACCGACGGCATTAGCAAGGCCAATTACCGCCAAGGTCCAGCCGCCAACCCATGCAGGCATTCCAATATCACTCAGATAAGCAGGAAGATGGGCCGTTATGAAGGCCAACTGAAACCCGCAGGTGAAAAAACCGATCACGAGCATAACATAGCTGGGATGACGGAAGGCTTCGCTTAGTGCTGCCATCACGGACTGTTTTTGGCTGATATCGGTAGCAGCAGATTTGATTGAGCGCGTCGCCAAGGGGAGCGAAAGGGGTAGTACAAAAAGAAGAGTAACCGAGAACAGCATTAGAGTTTCATGCCAACCGACCGTGTCTATAAGTGCGCTTCCAATCGGTGGAAACACGAATTGCCCAAAGGATCCCGCCGCGGTACCAGCACCGAAAGCTAGACCACGCCATTTTTCGGGCAAAAGTTTGCCAAAGGCACCAATGACTAAATTGAAGGAGCAGCCAGAAAGGCCGAAACCGATAAGGGCTCCTGTTCCAAGCGTGAGCATGCTGGGTTCAGACGAATTGGCCATAACAATTAACCCTGCCGCATAGAGTATGGCCCCAAGGCACAACATTTTAATGGTTCCAAACCGATCAGCCAAAGCACCAGCGAAAGGTTGGCCTACCCCCCATAGCAAGTTCTGGAGCGCGATTGCGAAAGAAAAAATTTCACGGCTCCATCCATATTCATGCGACATTGGCAGTTGAAACAAACCGGCAGAAGCACGGGGACCAAAGGTAATGAACCCGATCAGACAACCACATACCAGAATAACTTCAGGTGCGAATTGCCGCGACGTTTTTGCCTTCGGATCGGTCATTTTTTTCTCCATTTCAACCGTTCTATAGCTTCAAGCTGGCTGTATGGCGAGGGGGGAAGCGTTCCGGTGAGATGGTCATCACGGGCTATTTTCCCGTCACGCGGGCAGCATCGATATTGGACGGACATATTCCTTTTGTTGGGATTGCTTTTTTATGACAGATCGGCGAAGCACGCTTGATCTCGCAACTGCGAAATGAGGTGCCGGTATGGCTAAATGGGTCTACACGTTCGGGGATGGACAGGCCGAGGGCGAGTCCTCCATGCGTAATCTACTGGGCGGAAAAGGGGCTAATTTGGCCGAAATGAGCAATCTTGGATTGCCTGTTCCACCCGGGTTTACCATCAGCACCGAGGTTTGCACCTATTTCTATGACCAAGGGAAAGTTTACCCCATTGAGCTTGAGGCGGAAGTATCGTCAGCACTTGATCGTGTCGGCTTACTAACAGGCAAACGTTTTGGGGACGCAGCGAACCCCCTTCTTGTATCGGTCCGCTCGGGCGCGCGCGCCTCTATGCCGGGCATGATGGATACTGTTCTTAATCTTGGATTAAATGACGTTACCGTTGAGGCATTGGCCACGGGCTCTGGCGACGGTCGTTTTGCTTGGGATTCCTATCGCCGCTTTATCCAAATGTATTCGGATGTAGTTCTTGGCGTGGACCATTATCATTTTGAGGACATTCTAGAGACCGCCAAAGAGCGCCGCGGGTACGCGCTCGACACAGACCTTTCGGCAGAAGAGTGGAAGGCGATTGTTGCGGATTATAAGGCGGTTGTGGAAAGCGAGCTTGGTAAGCCCTTTCCGCAAGACCCGAATGAGCAGTTGTGGGGTGCCATAGGAGCCGTGTTTGGCTCATGGATGAACGCTAGAGCGAACAAATATCGCGAATTGCATGGCATTCCCGCGAGCTGGGGCACGGCGGTGAATGTTCAAGCCATGGTGTTTGGCAATCTTGGCGACACATCTGCCACCGGAGTGGCCTTTACGCGCAATCCATCAACGGGCGCAAAAGAGCTCTATGGGGAGTTCTTGATTAACGCGCAGGGCGAGGATGTGGTGGCCGGAATTCGTACCCCGCAAGATATAACCGAGATTGCTCGCCTTGCGGCGGGCTCTGAGCGGCCTTCGCTTGAGCGGGCTATGCCAGACGCCTTCAAGGAGTTCTTGCGGATTTGCGGGCTATTGGAGCGTCATTATCGCGATATCCAGGATGTCGAGTTCACCATCGAGCGCGGCAAGCTTTGGATGCTTCAGACGCGCAATGGCAAGCGGACGGCCAAAGCAGCGTTAAAAATTGCGGTCAATCTGGCGGCGGAAGGTTTAATTTCGCGGGAAGAGGCAGTGGGACGAATTGATCCTGCGTCGCTTGACCAACTTTTGCACCCAACCATTGATCCGACGGCCGAGCGGAAGGTCATGGCATCCGGGCTACCCGCCTCACCCGGGGCCGCGACGGGCGAAATCGTCTTGGATTCCGACGAGGCTGAGGCTGCAAAGGCTGCAGGGCGCAAGGTTATTCTGGTTCGGGTTGAAACCTCGCCTGAGGATATTCACGGAATGCATGCGGCTGAAGGCATTTTGACGGCTCGGGGTGGCATGACATCCCATGCCGCCGTTGTCGCCCGTGGCATGGGTAAGCCTTGCGTGTCAGGGGCCGGAATGCTGAAGGTGGACATGGTGGCGGGAACCGTTAGTGCGCCCGGAATCATGCTGAAAAAAGGCGATTTTATCACGATTGACGGCTCAACCGGGCAAGTTTTGATCGGTCAGGTCAAAATGATCGAGCCTGAAATGTCCGGCGAATTTGGCACGTTAATGGGGTGGGCCGATGGCGTTCGCCGCATGGCGGTGCGGGCCAATGCGGAAACACCACTGGATGCGCGGACGGCGCGGAATTTTGGCGCTGAGGGAATTGGCCTTTGCCGCACCGAGCACATGTTCTTTGAAGGCGAGCGGATAGTGGCGGTTCGCGAGATGATTTTGGCCGATGATACAAAGGGTCGTCGCGCTGCTTTAGCCAAATTGTTGCCCATGCAACGGGCTGATTTCGTTGAACTTTTCACAATTATGCAGGGCTTGCCAGTCACCATTCGCCTGCTTGATCCGCCGCTGCATGAATTTTTACCTCAGACCGACGAGGAGATCGCCGAGGTCGCTTCAGCGATGGGTGCAAGTCCCGAAAAATTGCGGGCTAGAGCGTTGGAATTGCACGAATTTAATCCGATGTTGGGCTTTAGAGGCTGCCGTTTAGCGGTGGCCTACCCGGAAATTGCCGAAATGCAGGCGCGGGCGATTTTTGAGGCTGCCATTGAGGCGGCAAAACGCACCGGTGAGGCGGTTATTCCGGAAGTTATGGTGCCTTTGGTGATGGCAAAGCCCGAATTGGACCTCGTTAAAGAACGGATCGATGCCATGGCGAAGGCGGTAATCGCCGAGTCCGGGGTGAGCTTTACCTATCAGGTTGGCACCATGATCGAGCTACCGCGTGCGGCGCTTCGGGCGGCAGAAATCGCCGAGTCGGCTGAATTTTTCTCCTTTGGCACCAATGATTTAACCCAAACGACTTTGGGTATCAGCCGCGACGATGCAGCGTCCTTTCTCGGCACTTACACGGCGAACGGACTGCTTCCGGCCGACCCGTTTGTGACGCTGGATCAAGAGGGTGTTGGCGAACTTGTGAAGCTGGCGGTGGAGCGGGGACGGAAGACCCGGCCTTCGCTTAAATTAGGTATTTGCGGCGAACATGGGGGGGATCCGGCTTCGATTTCCTTCTGTGAGGGGGTTGGGCTCGATTATGTGTCCTGTTCGCCCTACCGGGTGCCGATTGCGAGGCTTGCGGCGGCGCAGGCTTCGATTGGGGCTAAGGTGGCAAGTCAGGCTTAAGCGTGCTGTCTTAACCCTTTGTAAACCATAGATTTTAACGATCCATCAACCTTAACGCGCGATAAACGTGAGTGGGGAATTGGGCGGGTCTATTCGAGATTCGTCGGCTCCTTTTCTCGTGAAGGATGCGGGCGGATTATGCGTCGTTCCAGCGTTTTTTGG
>CANCAR010000012.1 GCA_947374125.1 Hyphomicrobiales bacterium
GAAGAACTCGTCCCAGCTGTTGACGAGAGCGCATTGGCCCGACGCCATCATCTCGAACTGGCCGTCCCATGTGGCTGCTGTTGATTGCGCAGGCGCGTTCTTCAGCATTTCCTGATACCATTTCAGGCCACGAATACCGGCTTCATCATTACCCGAGAACTTCTTGTCCTTGGTGAAGATCGAGCCACCTTCGTTCCAGATCGCCTGCGTCCAATCGCACTCAAGCGAATAGTGACCGGACTTGGCCTGAAGACCCGTGCCGTACATCCCGTTGCCCTTTTCCGCAGCGGTAATGGCTTTGACAGCGGCGGTGAACTCATCAACCGTCGTTGGTGGCTTGATCTTGTGCTTCTCCAGAATGTCCTGACGGTACATCGTGATGAAGATCGGAATATCGAATGGAATGCCGGTGCATTTGCCTTCATATTTGGCAAGGCCTTCCATCAAAGGCTTGGAGAAGTCATCCCAATCGAACCCTGGCAAGGCGAGATCCTTCTTGCTCTTATAGAGCTCGATCGGATCGACAACGTCATTGGCGAAGGTCGCTGACCAGGACTGATCAAGATAATAGAGGTCGTAGGAACCGAGCTGGCCCTGAACGTCCTGCAACGCCTTGGCGAGAACCTGCTCGAGTGGAACGATTTCGATTTCCACTTCGATGCCGGTCGGATCGGTGAATTCCTTCTTGATCTGGTTCAACACAACCGTTGGCGGTGTTGCTTCAGAGGTATAGCGAATCTTTTTGCCTTTGAACTTCGAACCAACGTCTTTGAGCCATTGGTTGAGATCTTCTGCTTGGCCGGCATGGGCCGACGACGTGGACAAATCGCCACGGAAGATGCGCTGATTGCCCAACATGCCTGCGCCAAAGGCTGAGAAGCCAAGGCCAGCCATGCCTGTCTTTTTCAGAAAGTCACGCTTGGTGATACGACGCGCCGCAAAATCGCGCGCCAAATCGGCTAGATAGGTTTTTTTATCATAGTCTTTGAAGCTCATAGTACCCTCCCGTTGAAGTTTACGTCTTCTTGTCTCGCCCGTTGCATCACTCTTTTAAGGATCCCAGAGTGAGGCCGCGAACCAGATGCCGTTGAACCAGTAGAATAAAGATAAATCCGGGGATGATGGCGGCTGTACCGAGCGCCGAGATAAATCCCCATTCCGAACCGGTGGATGTCACAAAGGTTGTGATTTTTACCGGGACAGTGCGGATGGTTGTCGTCAAAAACAGCGACAACAAAAATTCTGTCCAAGAGAAGATGAAACAGAGCACGGCGGTTGCGGCCATGCCACCACGCACCATCGGCATGATCACCTTCCGGAACGTCTGCCAGCGCGTCGCGCCATCGATCATGGCCGCTTCATCGACATCCTTGGGTACATCGTCGAAAAAGCTTTTCATGAGCAGAATGGCAATCGGCAGATTGATCAGAGCGTGCATCAAGATCAGGCCGATATAGCCCATGAAGAGATTGTCCGTGTCCCGCATGCCCAGCGTTTTGTACATGGAAACCAACGGAACAATGATCGCTACCGGGGGCATGAACCGCTGGCCGAGCACCCAATTGAGATAGCCATTACGACCCCGGAAGCTCATGCGCGAAATCGCATAGGACGCAAGCATGGCAATAAAGGTCGTCAGAATGGTCGATCCGACGGCGATGATCATCGAATCGATAATAGTTTGGCGGGAGTCATATGAACTGTTGCCGCCTACGCCGAAGGTGTTGCCGCTATCGATCGCGATTTCAGAGCGCGATTGGCCGAGCAGAACAACTTTATAATTGATCGCCGTGGGCTCGAAATTAAAGACAACAACCTCGTCTTTATTAAAGATCGCGTGCCTCGGCTTGATGGAGGTGAGCGCCCACCAAAAAATGGGGAACATGAATACCGCCACCACAGCGATGGCGACGAGATCCCGAAGGCGGCGATACAGCAGCGGCTGTTCCATTAAAGCCTCACCCGGAAAAGCTTCATGAACGCCGTCGAGATCAGGATCACGAAAATCAGAGTAAGCAGCGCCAGCGTCGAGGCGTAGGGAAACTCACCTGAGAAATAGATGCGGCCCGAATAGGATGTGAGCGTTTCGGTGGCGGTACCGGGCCCGGAATCCGTCATCACCTTCACATAGTCAAAAATGCGGAAAAGATCGATACCGCGAATGAGCACCGCAATCGCAATCACGCGGGACATCAAGGGGAGTGTCAACCGGAAGAACGCCTGAATGCTGGTGGCACCATCAATCGCCGCCGCCTCAAATGGCTCCTTTGGCAACGAGCGCAAACCCGCCATCATGATGAGCACCATGAACGGCGTCCATTGCCAGATATCGGCCAGCAATACGCCCGGCAACGCCGTCGCGCTGTTGGCAAGGATGGGCTTGGCGGGTGAGAGAAGATGAAGCGCGTAGAGCGACCGGCTCAACACACCAAACGATCCATCCAGCATCAAGAGATACATCATGGCGGTGACGGCTGGCGGGACCACAAGCGGCAACGTCATCAGCGCGCGAAGCACGCCATAGCCCTTGCGGTCGGAATCGAGCAAGAGCGCGATGCCCATGCCGAGCACCAGCTGGATGATCAAGGCGAGGCTTGTATAGGTCAGGGTGTTGAACAGCGCGTTCCACACGCGATCATCCGACAGCGCTCTGATCCAATTATAGGTAGGATCCCAAACGTTGACACGCGTTGCCGCGTTCCGCTTATGCATCGAAATCCAGATGGCATAGAGCAAGGGATAGACGCCAAAAACGACCATCATGGCCGTGGCTGGCAACAGCCATGGAAACGGATGTTCCCCGGATAGAAACTTCGGCAGAGCAAAGAGCCTGCTTTGTTTGGTGCTGACGCCAGTGTCTGACAACAGCTTCCCTCCCCTTAGCCTTTTTTGCGTCCGTCTTTTTATCGTATTGCGCAAACCAGTCTACTGATGAACAGAAAGTCTGAGTGAACAAAAGTAACGGATCGCTTCAAAATTTCATCTAAAGTGATGGCAAATTGCAGCGCTTGTCAACCAAGATGAACGGACAAAATAAATGCCCTTCCGGCTTCATCCGAAAGGGCGTGAATAGAGTGATAAAACAGAAAAAAGCGACCGAAAGATCAGGATATTATTTGAGCTCGATCTCGACAAACGCAATCGGATGCTTTGACGCGTTCATCACATCGTGGCGAATGCCAGCGGGCCTGCGATAGGATTGCCCGGCTGCAAGCGGCACCTCGGTGACCTTCTCGCCATCGTGGACGGCGAGAACCCCCTCGATCAGCATGGTGACAAAATAGGGCCAACCATGCTCGTGCCATCCGGTTGCGGCACCAGGCTCAAAGTCCCACCGCGTGATCCGGCACACCTCGTCGTCAAGTTGGAGCGTGGGCCGTGCCGGAATATCGCATTTGAAGGCCATGGCGTTATTTTCCCTTGTGTTTGATCACATAAGAGCCGCTGGCATCAAGCTTGGCGGTCCAGCCCGGCTCAATGACGATGGTCGTCGTGATTTCTTCAATGATCGCAGGGCCTATAATGGTCGCACCCGCGCCGAGCTTCGAGCCATCGTAGATCGGCGTTTTCTTCGCTTTGCCATCGGCGGAGAAGATCGCCATGCGGTTGCCCTTGATGGCTTTTGCCACCGGCGTACCGCGTCCGAGTTTTTGCGCGACGGGCTTTGCGACCTTGCCGAATAAAGTCGATTCAATATTGACGATTTCCACCGTGCTCTGCCGCTCGGAATAGGTGTAGAGTTCCTCGTGGCGGGTATGGAACGCCTCGACAATTTTGCCGATGGTCTTGGCGCTGACCTCGAAATTACCAATCTCGACGGTGCATTCATGCACCTGGCCAACATAGCGCATATCCATCGAGCGTTTGATGGCGATCTGAGACTTCTTGAACCCATCGGCTTCAAGATGCTCCACGCCCTGCTTTTCAATCTTTTTGAAAAGCTTATCGATGCGACCGAACGCGGCTGGATTGTCGAGCCGCTCGGGGCTTGTGGCCATATAATTGTATTTCACATCGGAGATGATCTGGCCGAAGGCGCATAAGCCCGAGGCCAGTTTCGGAAGAATGACCGTTTTAATGCCCATGTCGCGCGCAAGCGCCGTAATATGCGCGGCCGTTGCTCCACCCGCGCCGACCAACACGAAATCACGCGGATCATAGCCGCGTTCCACCGAGACGCGGCGAATGCCATTGACCATATTGTTGTTGACGATCGTATACATGCCATAGGCGGCGCGTTCGACCGACATGCCCAGCGGATCGGCAATCGTCTTAAGCGCTGCTTGCGCCTTGGCTTTATCAAGCGGCAGCCGGCCCCCGAGCAGTCCATCTGGGTTGAGATAGCCGAGCACCAAATTGACGTCTGATGTGGTGGGCTTTGTACCACCTTGGCCGTAGCAAGCGGGGCCCGGATCAGAGCCCGCACTTTGCGGGCCAACTTGCAGCAGGCCCATCGAATCGATCCAACCAATCGAACCGCCGCCAGCGCCCAGCGTTTCCACCTGAATCATCGGCACACCGATGCGGTAGCGCAGAAAATCGATGTTCTTGTTGACATTGGTCACGCCGTCTTTGGTCAGCGTAATGTCAAAGGACGTGCCGCCCATATCCACCGTGATCACGTTTTTGTGGCCGAAGGGCTCGCAGACAAAAAGGCCTGCTTGCGGTGCAGAAGCGGGACCAGAATTGATCGCGTAAACGGAACGGTCGGTCATCGCCTTGCCGATGGCCAATCCCCCATTCGATTGGAAATAGCGCACCGGATATTTGGCGCCCAGCTGTTTGAAATAGGCGTCAACGGCCGCGACATAGCCTTTCAGGATCGGGGCGAGATAGGCGTTTGTGACCGCTGTCGAGGTGCGGGTGTATTCGCGGACTTGCGGATAGAGTTCGCTGCCGACGGTGAGAATGGCCTTTGGCATCATCTCACGGACAATCTCGGCGGCGCGGTGCTCGTGCTTCATGTTGAGTACCGACCACACGAACGAGATCGCCACCGTTTCAACGCCCTCGGCGAGGAAGGCGCGGCACGCATCGCGGACATCGTCTTCATGCATCGGCGTTTTGATCGAACCATCGGAAATCACGCGCTCGCGCACACCTTTGCGGAGATAGCGGGGCACGAGCATTTCGGCGGCTGGATATTCGGCATCATACCGATAGCCATCTTCTTTGTGGCCGAGGCGAATTTCGATCGAGTCTTCGTGGCCCGCCGTGCATATCAGCCCGGTCTTGCCGCCTTTGTGCTGGATCAGAGCATTGAGGCCAACGGTTGTGCCATTAATGCACAAATCGCAATTTGAAATGATCGATTCCGGGCTTTCGCCGATCTCGTCGGAGATCAGTTTCAAGCCGTTGCGGATGGCAAGCGTTGGGTCGGCAGGCGTCGAGAGGGCTTTAAAGAGGCGGATATGCCCGGTGCTGTCGGCCAGAACAAAATCGGTAAATGTGCCGCCCGCATCAATGCCAAGACGATATTTGCTACGCATGGGATGGTTCTTTCCTGATCAATGGGCGAGTCAGTGCGCGGCTGCACGGAGTTTGTTGGTTGCAGCCATATCGACGGCAAGGCTTTTGCCGTCCTTGATGACGACGCCATAATCTTCCTTCGCGCCTTTCACAGAGACGAGGCCGTTTTTGACATCCCACACTACTTTTTCGACGGAACGCTTGAACGGATGGCCGAAGCCGCCACCGCCCGGGTTTTTATTAGTAACCGTTTCACCCGGCTTGATTGTGCCGATGATATTGTCCTTGATCACCTCGACCTTGCCGCCGATTTTGCGCTCCAGACGACCGACTTTCGACTCAACCATGGCAGAGGACGCACCGGCTGCACCAACGGCTGGAATCCGGCGGCCTTCGCCGAACATGATGAAGGTCATTTCACTGTCCAGAGGTTCAACCTCCCAGGCTGTGCCGGAGCCGCCACGGAATTCGCCTGCGCCACCGGAATCTTCCATCAAGCCATATTTGTGGATGATGATCGGATAGGAATATTCGAGCAGCTCGATATCGCCTGAGGTCAACGCGCCGAAGCAGCATTCTGGGCCAACCGCGTGCCAGCCATCCTGCTTAGGCGTTGCGCCCGCGCCTGAGATGATGGTCGCGAGCACCATCGTGACATATTCCTCATCGTGCCGCTTGTCCCAACCTGCGATGTTCAAGCCATTGGCATGGCCCCAGGACGCCGAAACCTTGGACGGAACAGCCTTCTCAAACGCCAAGCGAACCGCATCCGTCAGCGTTTCCATTGGCGTTGTGGTGCAGTTCATATGAGGAGCGGGTTCTTTGGCGTTGCAGATCGTGCCCTTCGGGCCAAAATCCAGCGAGACGCACCGGTAGAGCCCCTCATTATAGGGCGGCGGCAATTGCGCGAACATCATGAGGCCGAGATAGACGCCAGAATGCGAGTTGCCCTCGTAGGAATTGATGAAATAAGGGATCTGCGGCGGGCTGGTGATGGCGATATGGCACCCGTCCCCCTTGATCGTAACCTTCGCCTTGATCTCAAAATCACCAAAGCCGTGGCCGGCATCTTCCAAAATGGCGATGCCTTCATAGGTACCATCGGGGACTTCTTTGATCAGCGAGCGCATATGGCGCTCGGCCATATCGAGCAATTCGCCGACGCAATCATCAACCTGCGGTTTGCCGTATTTATCGAGCATGGCGAGCAGATTGCGCTCACCAACTTGGCACGCGCCGATCAGCGCGTTGAAATCGCCTTCTTGGTCGCGACGAGCACGCATATTGGTGAAAATCATATTGAGCACGTCGTTGCGCGGCTTGCCCTTGTCCCAAATTTTGACGGGGGGAATCCGCAAGCACTCAGCGAAGATATCCTTGGCGGCCGGGTTGTAGCCAGCGGGAACTGGCCCGCCAATATCGGTCAGATGGCCCTTGCACACCGTCCAATACACGAGCTTGCCCTTGTAGAAGACGGGCTTGTACATGCAGGTATCAATCGCATGGCTACCGCCAAAGGCCGGATCATTGTGGAGGATCAGATCGCCCTCGTGGATATCGTCGCCGAAATAGGCCGCAACCGCCTTCATTGCGGGCATCAAGGAGCCGAGATGGATCGGAATATCTTGGCCTTGCAGGATCATTTCCGGCTTGGCGTTGAAAATCGCGGTGGAATAATCATGCGCGAGGTTGAATACGCTGGAGCGCGCGGTTTTTTCAAGCGCGAGCGTCATTTCGCGCTGCGTCGTTTCCAACACGCCCCGAACGACCGATAGCGTGATCGGATCAAGTTTACGGCGCGTCGCTGCGGCTTTCACCGCTTTGGTTTTGAGGGATGGCTTGAGAGAAGCTTTCGACTTTGATGGCGTTTTGGCCGCAGCTTTTGACTTAGCGGCAATCTTTTTTGTCTTTGCAGCTTTCATCGATCATTTCCTTCCCATTATTCCACATTGGTTGTCCGGCTTCCCGCGCGGACGCGAGAAGCCTCTGCTTTTGGAAGTGTTTAAGTGTATCAGGCCGTCTGATCGGTATCTCGGGCGGTAAAGCGGCGAACCAAAGGCAGCGACGCGGTTGCCAATGCAATCTTCAACGCTTCGGCTGGCAAGAAGGGCACAACACCAACCATCAGCGCCTTTTCAAAACCGATCAGCGTCGAAAGCCAGGCAACGCCAAGACCCAAAATCGCCAGATCGCCCACCACAAAGACGGCAAGGGCTGCAGGCAAAGTGCGAGCCAAACCACGCTCAACGGCGAAGGACACCAAAAGCGCGGACACGAGGAAGCCAATCAGATAGCCGCCCGTTGGGCCGGCCATGAAGGCAAGACCTGCTCCGGTCGAAAACACTGGCAAGCCGACAGCGCCTTCGAGCAAATAGGCGAATACGGTCAGACCCGCGAGCCGCGTGCCGGCATGTGCGCCGATCAGCAGCACGACGAGCGTTTGCATGGTCATCGGCACAGGCCAAAATGGGACCTGTACTTTAGCAGAGACGGCCAACAGCGCCGAGCCCAAGAGAACGAGTACGGCTTTTTGGGTCAAGGTTTGTTCGCCGGTACGGCCGAACAAGGTAGCGAATGTCGTTTGCATCAAAGTAACTCCTTCAAAGGGGTTCGGATATTAGGCAAGCGCCGCACGAACGGAAGCGGCGAGCGCATCCTGATCCTTGCGGGCTTTTAGGGCTGCGGCCATATCAACGGCCACAAATTGCGCGGGCATATGCGGTTGCAGCTGCCCAATCAGATCCATATCGGCAGAAATCACGGTGCCGACCATGAAATAGCCGCCGCCCGACACCGCATCGCGATGCAGAACGATCGGCTCGGTGCCGCCGGGAACTTGGATCGAGCCATAGGGATAGCAAGCATCGACGATGTTGGACGGGTCAGACCCCGCGCCGAAGGGCGGTTTCCGATCCACAAAGGCGAGCTTTTGGCCGCCGCGGAACCGGTAGCCGATGCGATCCGCTTCGGGGGCAACTTTCCAGGTGTCAGCCAAGAAATGCTTGCCGGCATCTTCGGTAATGCGGTGCCAATAAAGCCCCGGAAGCATGCGAAGCGTCGCAGGACTGCCCGGCATACGGCGAAGCGAGACCGGAAGCGTGCGGCCAGCCGCACCACTCTTCGAGGCAGAGCCAACGGGCAACTCGTCGCCCGCCGCAAGCTTGCGGCCCTGATGACCGCCCAGAGCGCCGAGCGTATAGGTCGAGCGGCTGCCGAGCACAACGGGCACATCGATACCGCCGGAAACGGCGATATAGGCGCGCGCGCCAGCCTTCAAGAAATCGAAGGAGAGAACATCGCCCGCTTTTACCGCAAAGCTCGTCCAGGTTTCGCGCGGCTCGCCATTCAATTTTGGTGGGATTTCGCCCCCTGTGACGGCGACCGTTGCGGACGCGGTGAATTCGAGCTCGGGGCCCATAAAGACCACTTCGAGACCCGCCGCATTCTCATCATTGCCAACGAGCAAATTGGCGGAGCGAAGCGCTTCGCTGTCCATGGCACCTGAGAGCGGAATACCGATATGGTAATAGCCCGGGCGGCCAAGATCCTGAACGGTGGTCGAAAGACCGGGGGAATGGACCTTAATGGCCATAGAGAGCCTCCTGGAGCTTGCGGTTATATCCGTCGATATCCTTCTCGAATTCATCGAGTGCGAAGCTGACGTCGCGGATACGCGGCTGGAATTTACCGGCCTCCACAGCGGCAACCGTCTGGTCATATTCCTCGCGGTCAATCGGTTTCCACTTCACGATATCGCCCGGACGGAACAGCACCATGAAATCCTTGAGATAGGAGATGGTCTGCGTCGGATCATAGATCGGCATCGGGGTGACACCGAACATTTGATAACCTCCCGCGCCGCGCACCGAATAAATGCAGCCGAAGCAGCCACCATGGCCGACGGTGAGTTTCGGCGTATCGGTCCGAGGCCGCAAATATTTCGGAACCTCGATCTGCTTTGCGCGCTCGGCCATTTGATAGAGGAAGGGCAAACCCGCGACAAAGCCTACCATCGAGACGAACCACGGTGCGCCCGAATGGGCCTTGATAAAATTGTCGACGGTGCCGAGATTGTTGATGCGAGCTGCGTATTCAATATCCGTGCTCGACGGATCCTGATGCCGCTCGCGGAAGCGCATCAGCGTTTCATGCGTCCAAGGATCGTTATAGAGGACCGGTATCTCGATGATCCGCGTTTTCAGCGAAGCAACCGATTTGGATGCGGTTTCCTCGATGCGCTTCAGTTCCGCCAAAAGATCATCCGGCGCTATTTCATCCGGATTAAACTTGATTTGGAACGACGCATTGGCCGGGCAGATCTCGGTGACGCCCTTGATCCGGCTATCGCGCACGCCATTGGTGATCGACAGACCTTTAAAGAAGGCCTGCAGCGACATTTCCTCGTCGCATTCGACGAAGATGTGCTCATCTCCGCCAAAGGAGTATCTGGTTTTCATTGCTCCCCTACCCTCCGTCATTCGCCACAGTGTTCAGAATGTTTCTCAAGCCAGCGCTCAAGAAATTGCGTGTCAAACCGCGCCGCCTGCACATCGGGATCCGATGCCAGAGCGCGATGCAGGCCGCGTGTTGTCTTCACGCCGCCAATTTTTAATTCGCCTAGTGCACGCGCCATGCGCGTCATCGCGGATGCGCGATCCTCGTCCCAAACGATCAGCTTGCCAAGCAATGAATCATAAAACGGCGGCACCGTGTAGCCCTGATATAAAAGGCTATCGAAACGAACACCTGCCCCCCCCGGCACGACCAGCGACTCGATAAGGCCCGGCGCTGGCATGAAGTTTTGAGTGGGGTCTTCGGCATTGATCCGGCACTCGATGGCGTGGCCCCGGATCGTGATGTCCGATTGTTTCATGCGAAGCTTTTCGCCCATCGAAACACGGATCATCTCACGCACGAGATCAAAGCCGGTGATCATCTCGGTAACCGGATGCTCGACTTGAATACGGGTGTTCATTTCGAGGAAATAGAAGTCCCGCGTCGTGTCATCATAGAGATATTCGATGGTGCCTGCCCCGCGATACTGCACCGCTTTGGCGAGATCGACCGCCGATTGGCACAGCTTGGCTCTGACGTCAGCGGGAAGCATGGCAGCCGGTGCCTCCTCCCAGACTTTCTGGCGGCGGCGCTGCAGCGAGCATTCGCGCTCGTAAAAATGTACCACATCGTGCCCATCGCCGAGCACTTGCACTTCGACATGGCGTGAGCTGGCGATGAATTTTTCGATATAGAGACCACCATCACCAAAGGCGGCCAAAGCCTCGGCACTGGCCTGCGGCATCAGCCGGTCAAATTCGTCGCGCGACGTCGCCACCCGAATGCCGCGCCCACCGCCACCCGCTGACGCTTTGATCATCACCGGAAATCCGATGCGATCCACCACGACACCTGCAGCCTCGGGCGTCTCGACACGGCCTTTGCTGCCGGGCACGGTCGGCACACCAGCACGGATGGCCGCTTCAAGCGCTGAGACCTTATCGCCCATCATGCGGATTTGCTGCGGCGTTGGCCCAACAAACACCAACCCTGCCGCCTCGACCGCTTCGGCAAAGCGGGCGTTCTCGGCCAGGAACCCATAGCCCGGATGCACGGCATCCGCCCCGCTTGCAACCGCTGCCGCAACGACGGCTTCGACATTGAGATAGGATTTCGCAGCCGATGGTGGCCCTATATTCACCGCCTCATCCGCCAAGCGAACGGCTAGGGAATCAGCATCCGCAAGGCTGTGCGCCTGAATGGTTTTCAACCCGAGCTCGCGCGCGGCGCGGATGATGCGGACCGCGATTTCACCCCGATTGGCGATGAAAAGTGTTTTGACCTGACGCGTCACACCACCATCCTCAGATCGAAAGCGTGGCGAGCGGCTGACCCGCCATCACCGCGTCTTCATTGTCGGCATGAAACGCCGTGATCGTACCATCGGCATCGGCGTGCACCTCGTGAAAGGATTTCATCACCTCAATCAGGCCGATAATATCACCCTTTTTAACGGTATCGCCTTCATTCTTGTACGCTGGCGCATCTGGTGATGGCTTGCGGTAAAAGGTTCCGGGAAGGGGGCTTAGAAGATCTTTAGTGGCCATGTCAGCGGTCCTTGTCTCAAATGGGTAAGGTCAGTTGGCGGAAAGATAGGGCTTTACGGCTTCCCGAACCGCTGTCGCGATGGCAACTGCATTCGGGGTGTCGGAATGAACGCAAATCGTATCAGCACGAACCGCAACGGTCTTGCCGTTGACGGAAACCGTTGTTCCGGTCTTGATCGCTTGCACAGCGCGCTCGGCGGCCTTGTCGGGATCTTTGGCTTCATATTGGCGCTTGATGATCACGAAGCCATCGTCTGAATAATCAAGGTCGGCGTAATATTCCGACATGAAAGCGTGGCCCCGCTCGGTATAGATCGTTTCGTGCAAGGTGTTGATCATGCCAAGCAGCGGAACTTTGAAAACATCGGCTGCGTCGCACATCGCATGCGCAATATCGGGTTGGCGCGCGGCCATGCCATAGAGCGAGCCATGCGGCTTAATATGGCTAAGTGCCATGCCTTCGGCTTCGAGAAAACCTTTCAGCGCACCGATTTGGTAAATGACGCAGTTCGTCATTTCTTCACGCGCCATGTGCATTTCCCGACGACCAAAGCCCTGAAGATCCGGCAGCGAGGGATGCGCGCCGACCTTCACGCCATAGCGCTTGGCGAGACGAACGGTGGACCGCATATGGTTGAAATCGGAGCCATGAAACCCACAGGCGACATTGGCGATGGAGATCAGTGGCATCAAGCCCTCATCATCGCCAAGACGATACAAACCGAACGCTTCGCCCATATCGCAATTAATGGAAACCATGACACATTCCCCCTGAAACATACGCCAGTTTCATATCCATTTTTATGACCATGCCCGATCTCCTAAGCTATGTAAAAACATATAATCTAAGGTCCTTTATTAGAAAAACCGATATGGCTTGCATCCCATCGGCTGCATAAAACCAAGGCGCTATCCAGCCTGCACCCCGACAAAATGACGAAGCGATTTGGTCAGTTGCGCATGGGTGAATCCGCGGCCAATCATCACCACGATGTTATCCTCTCGTGTATCGCCCTGCTCGGGCAGAATTTCTGGCGATTGGACGATCTTGCGCACCGTTTGGAGCAAGAGGCGCCCGGCGGGTGTTCGGATCACCCCTTTCACCCGCACAATATCATTGCCGCGGGCATAGAGCAGCGCCGAAAGCCAGACGGTAAACGCCGTCCAATCAATGCTGTCATCAAGATAAAGCCGCGTCGGTGAAATTGGGGCTTTCAAGTCCTGACCGGCAAAATCGGGTAAGGTTTCCGCTATGGCTTCGCTAAAGTCCGGTAGATTATGGCTTTCTCCCTTAACGGCACCGGAGATCACAGCGCCGGGGCTCATCGCCTTAAGCGTCGCCAACAGGAGCGCCAATTCGCTTGGATCAACAGCGTCAATCTTCGTGATGATCATACGATCGGCCACTTCGATTTGATGGCGGGAGAGCGGTTCGCTCCGCAATTGGCTCATGCCATGCAATCCGTCGACCGCGACAATCACCTCGCTCACAACGATATGATAGACGAGGACAGGATCGGACCGGATCGCCTCAACAATGGCGCCAGGGTCGGCGAGGCCGCTCGTTTCAAGAACGATCAGATCGAGCGGGCTCTGCGTGGAAACGGTTCGACTGCGATCATCTGCAATGCGGCGTAAGAGATCAATCAGGTCCTGCTTCGCGTCGCAGCAGACACAGCCTCCGGCAAGCACCGCAAGCCGATCTGATCCACCCAGTAATGCATCATCAATCGGCGTTTCAGCCGCTTCATTGACGATGACCAAGGCACGCTGAAAATACCCATCGTGCAGCTGATGGCGGAGCCAGGTCGTTTTCCCGGAACCGAGATAACCACCCAAAATTACCAATCGGATCCGCCCATCTGTGTCGCTCATTCTTCACCAATGAAGCGCCTGTCTAGGGGATCCACGGGCGTTCCGTTCACCTTCTCGGCCAGCGCCCAAACATCATCGAGATGGCTTACAATGGACTGGCTGCCCGTCATCGTGGACAGCTGAATGCCGGGGATGTCGGTGGTTTCGTGAACGCTCAACTGATAGGAGGGCAAGACCCGTTGCAGCACCTGTGCACGGCGGAACCGTCCACGCAATCTATCGTGCGCATTGGCAGCGCCCGCTTCCGTCCAGTGGCCGGGCGCAGCAGGAAATCCGCAGGCAGAGCACATGGTCAAACCCTTTTTAGGTTTCATGCGGGCGATAGATGACTACCGCCCGCAATCGCACTATCGATCAGATAACAGCCGGACGATTGCCGCCAGCAAACGGATATCGCTTACGGAAATCTTCGGCGATATCTTCGAACGGCATCCATTCAACGCCTGAATGCTTCGAGATATATTCGATCAGGCGCTCCAGCATGAGCAGAACCTGCGGACGACCGGCGACATCCGGATGGATTGTGAAGGCGAACACGGCGTAATCCATCTCGCGATAGACCCAGTCGAACTGATCGCGCCAAAGCTCCTCAATATCCCGAGGATTGACGAAGCCGTGGCTGTTCGGGGCCTTCTTCATGAACATCATGGGCGGAAGGTCATCGACATACCAGTTCGCGGCAATATCAACGAGATCGATTTCCTTGCCGTGCTTCAACGGATGCATCCAATCCTTAGCGGACTTGGAATAATCGATGGTGTTCCAGCTATCGCCAACGCGCGCATAGAAAGGCTGGAAGTCGCGGTAACCTTGGCTGTGATCGTATTTAAAGCCGTGCTTCAACAGCAAGGCCGCCGTTGAATTCGACATTTCCCACCAAGGGGCCACATAACCGCGCGGTGATTGGCCGGTCAGTTTCTTGATGAGATCAATCGACTTCACCAAAACGTCTTCTTCCTGCGTCGGTGTCATCGCAATTGGATTTTCATGGAGATATCCATGGGCTCCAACTTCGTGGCCGTCCTTAACGATCATTTCCATCTCTTTTGGAAATGTCTCAAGCGAGTGGCCCGGAATGAAGAAGCTGGTTTTCAATCCGTAACGCTTAAACAAAGTGAGCAAACGTGGCACGCCCACTTCGGTCGCGAAAATGCCGCGCTGAATATCGGAGGGCGAGTCACCCCCACCGTAAGAACCGATCCAGCCTGCAACGGAGTCGATATCCGTACCAAAAGTACATATGATTTTCTTTGTCATGCGCTTCTCCTTTTTTGATTAACAGTCGACACCAACTGTTGGGCGCCGCTTTTCGGACGTTACCAAGTGGTTGGCCAATGGGGTTCGGGAATATTGCCCGGATAGGTAACCGACAAATCAAGTGGCGGTTTGATGACATAGTGTCTGCTAAACGGCACGAGATCGACTGGCTTGCCGGAGCGGACCATTTGCGGCCAGTCGGGATTGGCAAAGCTTGGCCGACCAATCGCTACCATGTCGCATCCGCCGCTTGTCAGGGCTTCTTCAGCAGCCAAGCCTTGATCAATGCCGCCATTGACGATCATCGGCAGGCCGCTTGCTTCTTTGAGCGCAACGGGCATGGGGACATCAGAGGTTGAATCGCCATTGTCCTTCCAGCCGAAGCTGGCCCAATGCAGAGCGTCAACCGGTGCGCCCTTCAATGCAGCGCCAATCTCGCGCGCGGTAGCGACACCGCCAGCCCATGCGCCGCCGAAATCGTCAACGCCGTTCTGTGACAGGCGAAGCGTGATGATCTTATCCTTACCGATGGCGGCACGGACCTTGTCGATCACGAGGCGCGCAAAACGAACGCGGTTGGCGGCCGAGCCACCAAACTCATCGGTGCGGTGATTGGTTGCCGTGTGGATGAACTGATAGAGAAGATAGCCATTGGCGCCATGAATTTCGACACCGTCAAAGCCCGCCTCAATCGCGCGTTTGGCGCCTGCTGCAAAGCCATCGGCGATTTCATGAATCTCCGCAACCGTCAGCTCGCGGCATGGACCGAACGTCACCTTTGGCCAAGCGCCCGTAATGCCACGGAGGTTTTTCTCGTCATCGCTATCGGTGTAGAGCACCCAGCCTTGGCTTTGGCCCGCGCTCGCGCTGCCCGGCTGAACGCCTTTCGGCAACACGCGCGGATCGGCCACGCGACCGCCATGCATCAACTGAACGACGGCCTTAGCACCATTGGCGTGGATCGCATCGGCAATCTTTTTCCAAGCGGCAACATGTTTGGCGTTGGCGATGCCGGGCTGGGAAAGATAGGCCTTACAGCCATGCTGGTCATCGACCTCATAGGTGCCCTCTGTAATGATCAGGCCGATGCCGCCTTTGGCGCGACGAGCGTAATAGGCTGCCATTTCATCGGTTGGCGTGCCATCGGCTTCGGCCACCTGACGGGTAAGGGGTGCCATCGCGATCCGGTTAGGGATCACGTGACCCGCAAGGGTAAGCGGTGAAAAGAGATGCGGCAGGGCTTCGGTCATCATGTCCTCACTTCGTGTTTCGTTTTTTTTAATCGTCTTCGTCGCGAATGATTTTTTCGGCGGTCATTGCAAGGGATAGCAGCTGTTCATCGGTCCCTGGCGCGCCCGACAACAAAATCCCGGTTGGTAGGCCTAAAGCATCCGTCCCATTCGGGAAGGTCACACCGCACCAACCCAAATAATTACCCATCATCGTGTTGCGCAGCAGTTTGAGGTTGGTGCGCGCGAACAGCTCGTCGTCGGCCTCGAGATCGGCAATCGGTGGCGCGGTGCTTGGAACGGTCGGCATTGCGACGAGGCAGCGTCCGGCCATTTCATCGGTCATTTGGGTCAAGATCCGCTGACGCGCCAGCATAGCCGCGATGTAATCGACCAAGGCCATGCTGGAGGCCGCCCGAATGCGACGGACAACGCGGTGATCGATTTGGTTGGCCTGCTCGCCTTCAACCCGCTCTTTATGGATCGAATAGGCTTCGGCATTCACAATCGTGCCGCGGCGTGCGGAAAGTTCCAGAATTTCATCAAACGCGGGTAACGGACCCCGTTGAATGACGGCACCCGCTGCGGCAAGTCGTGCCAGCGAGCGCTCGAAATTCTCCAGCACGGCAGCGTCGCAACCGTCGAGCACGACATTGGTCGGGACTAAAATGCGGACGCCCTTTAAGGTGGCGCGCCGGACAATCGGCAAGAGCAATCCACACATAACAGCATCGACCAACACGGTATCTTCTACGGTGCGGGCAAAAATACCAATCGTGTCGAGCGTGTGCGAGAGCGGGTAAACGCCATCCATCGGATAACGGGCGGTTGAGGCTTTGTAACCGATAATGCCGTTTAACGCGGCAGGAATGCGTACCGATCCGCCTGTATCGGTTCCAATGGCGACGGGCACCAAGCCATGAGCGACGGCGACGGCTGAACCTGACGACGAGCCGCCCGGAATCCTTGCGATATCACGCGAGTGAACATTGCGCGGCGTTCCATAATGCGGGTTGATGCCAATGCCGGAAAACGCAAATTCCGTCATGTTCGTGCGGCCGACGCAGATCATACCGGCGGCTTTGAGACGGGTTACAACGGTCGCATCCACTTCGGCAGGCGCATCTGGCTCGAGCACTTTTGAGCCCGCTGTGGTTGGCAGGCCTTTCAGCGCGAAGAGGTCTTTCCACGCAATCGGCACGCCTTCGAGTACGCCAGCCGGGCGACCATCGCGTAACCTGCGAGATGAGGCGCGGGCTTCGGTTAAAGCGCGACCGGCGGTGATCCGTGTAAAAATAGCCTGATCGTCACACGCTGCAATCGCCGCAAGCGTGCGTTCGGCAACGTCTTCGGCAGAAACGAGGCCCGCATTGATCAGCGCGCCTATTTCAACGGCCGAACGATGTCCGACATCGATGTGCGGCGTGTTAGACATGGGTTACTGGTACCTTATCAATTACTTTTTACGTTACGCGCCGATCACGGTCGCGTTGTCCGGTTGCCATGAAATCAGGACATCCGAACGCGGCTTGAGATCATCGCGCCGATATTTTTCAACATGGCCTTCAAGCAAGACCGACGATCCACCGTCTAGCGTGATCGCCATCTGCACGAGGTGACCGATGACATCAGCCCGCTCCATCACGCCGGATAGAACATTGCCGCTATAGTCCGCCGCAATTTTTTCGCGCGAAACGCTGCTGGATGGGTGGATTTCAAGCGATTCAGACGGGATGACAATCTTTGCCGCCCGCCCCGCAGCCGGGCTCTTGTTCGGCGTGCCGGTGAAGCGACCGAAAGCCGTTTCAACATGCACCCGATCGGCCGTTTCATCCAAAACGGTGCCATCGAAAATCGTATTGCGGCCAATAAATTGCGCAACAAACGCCGTGTTTGGCCGGGTGTAGAGCTCGGCGGGTGCCGAGATTTGTTCAATCCGGCCCTGATTCATCACCACAATACGGTCCGACAGCGTCAATGCTTCAGACTGCGCATGGGTCACGAAAACGAAGGTAATGCCGAGATTGCGCTGGAGCAATTTTAATTCCGCTTGGATCGCCTTGCGGAGATTGGCGTCGAGCGCACCGAGCGGCTCGTCCAGCAGTAAAATATCCGGCTCAACCACAAGACCGCGGGCCAAAGCTATGCGTTGCCGCTGCCCGCCGGAAAGCTTGTGGGTAAGGGAATCAGCAATATCCGAAAGACCGAGCTTATCGAGAATACGGTCGACTTTATTGTCGCGCTCGGCGCGCGGCATGCGCTTAACGTCAAGACCGTAGCCGACATTTTGGCGCACGTTCATGTGCGGGAAGAGCGCGTAATTCTGAAAGATCATAGAAGATGGGCGTTGCTCAGGCGGCATGTCATTGATGCGGCGGCCCCGGACAAGAATATCACCACTGGTAATCTCCTCAAACCCGGCAATCATCCGAAGGGTAGTCGTCTTGCCACAGCCAGATGGTCCAAGAAATGCGATGAATTCGCCCTTCTTAACATCCAGATTAAAGTCGATGACGGCAGGCGTGCCATTGTCATAGACCTTGCCGACATTGATCAATTGCAGGTCATGGTCCACGGTCTGCGGCTCCGAAGTCTTCAGGAAGGATGGTATGTGAGGGTGTCGGGATGGCAGCCAAAACTGCCACCCCGATGGATCATTCTGAAACGCGTTATGCGCTCAGGAATTCGTCCCACTTCTGCATGAGGAAGTCGTACTCATCTGGCCACTGGTGCCAGTAAGCGACGCTTGCCGCACGGGTTTCAAGCGAGCCGCCATCACGAAGATCGCCTTCCTTGATGCCGCCTTCCGCCTTACCCTTCCAAGGCTTGCCTTCGTACCAGAAGGCATACTTGTCAGCAGGCATGACGTTCTTGATGTTCGTGGTTGGCGAATAGTAGCCCTGCTCCGAAACCGTGATGCCGGGAGGTCCCGACAGCCAGTAATCGGCGTAGGCGTACACGGCTTCCTTGTTCTTGGAACCGGTGATCAACGATGGTCCGATCGACCAAGCGCGATAGCCTTCCTTTGGAATCGCGTATTTCGCTGGCTTGCCCTGTGCCTTAACGGCCATGACAGCTGGCTGCCAAGCATCGCAAACCACCATTTCGCCCGAAGCCATCAGGTTGACGAGTTCGCCGAAATCACCCCAAAGGGCGCGGAACTGGCCTTCCTTCTTCTTCGAGATGAGGAACTTCATGGCTTCCTCGATCTCTTTCTTGTTCGGGTTACCTGGGTTGGCAACCTTCGAAAGGCCGAGCGTGTTCATGGCCATGACAGCCTGACCGAGCGCAATCAACGGATCGGTGTTAAGGCCAGACTTGCCCTTCCACTTCTTGTCGAAAATGGCGGTCCAGGTATTGGCTTCTTCGTCCGACAGAACCGATGGGTTGTAACCAATCGAGTCATAGTTATAGACGGCAGGAACCATCCAGAGGCCGGTCTGCTTGTCATCAGACCAAATTTGGCCGGTGATCTGCGCACGCTTCTCGAGCTTTGCATTTGGCTTCGTGAAGGTGTCGCGGATATTGGCCCAGTTCTTGAGCGCCGAGGTTGGAATGGGCTCGACATTCTTGGTCTGCGTGACAGCAGGAAGACGCTCGCCAATCGTTTCCCAGCAATCATAGTCCTTCGATCCGGAAAGGATCTTGGTCTGTGCGTCCGGGAAGGTCGCAGCGGTACCTGACGTGGAGCCGACGCCCGACGCCTTTTTGTAATCGGCCAGGATACGTTCCTGGACGGTGACGGAGAGACCGATCGTGCGCAGCTCCTGCTTTGCGAGATCGGCGGCAGCTGCATAAGCAGCGCGGGACGAGAGGAATGGCGTTCCTGCACCCATCGCGAGCGCAATGGCGCCCGTGGTTGATTTTAGCAGGCTACGCCGAGACAGTTCGAGTTTATCGACCATGAGTGGTCACCTCCGTTGTTGTTGTCTACACTACCAAATCGATCGATGAAAAAATCTGGTCTTAATACCTCCCAACCAGAAGCCCGCCATCGACCACCACCGTCTGGCCCGTCATGTAACGAGCTGCCGAGGATGCCAGAAACAGAACGACGTCAGCGATCTCATCAGGTTCGCCGATCCGTCCCATTGGAATAAATTCACCCGCTTTTTCAGCGCCTGCCGGGCCGAGCGAATGCTTCTCGGAGAGAAGCTGCGCGGTCCTGATGTAGCCGGGCGCGATGCCATTCACCCGAATGCCTGATTTGGCCAGTTCAACTGCCAAGCCGCGGATCAGACCAACTACGCCCGCCTTAGCAGAAGAATAGTGCACATGCTCGTCCCAACCATACGCAATACCCATGATGGACGAGATGCAGACAATCGCTCCGGTGCCGCGCGCCTTCATAGCAGGCAAAGCGGGGCGGATCACACGGATCATGCCCTTCAGATCGATATCGAAGGTCTCATCCCATTTCTCATCCGTCAGCTCCGGCAAGGGAACCTTATGAGCAATACCCGCATTGGCGACAATGCAATCAATCGCGCCGAAGCGCTCGGTGAGAGACGCCACCAACGCGTCGGATTCAGGCGTCGAGCGGACATTGAGCAGATGGAATTCGGCCGAGCCACCAGCGGTTTCAATCTCGCCAACAACTGCTTTGCCTTCGCGTTCCAACACATCGGTTACCACGACATGGTAGCCCGCTTTGCCAAAGGCATGACCGGTTGAACGGCCAATCCCAATACCGCCGCCAGTGATCAAAACGATCGGTTTGCTGGTCGTAGCGCTCATAGCATCACATCTCCAGAATTCGGGCCAAGCGTTTGGCCGACAAACAGCGAAGCCTGATCGGAGGCCAGAAACGAAACGGTCGCCGCTACTTCATCCGGCTCGCCGAAGCGTCCGAGGGGTAGTTGGGCTGTTTTGGCTTTCCGCCAGTCTTCGGAGAGCGCCATCACAAGCGGCGTATTGATCGGGCCCGGTGCGACCGCATTCACCCGCACGCCATCGGCGCTGACTTCGCGGGCCAAGGATTTTGTAAGGCCGATGATCGCGGATTTCGCCGCGCTATAATGGGTGAGTTCAATCCCGCCAATCTGGCCAAGCTGCGACGCCACGTTAATGATCACACCCTTTTTGGCTTTCAGCATGGGAGCCAAAACCGCCTTCGTGCACAGAAACGTGCCGCGGACGTGGACGGCAAACATCCGATCGAAGTCGGCGGGCTCCAAATCAATGAAGCGTGCCTGATGGACGTGGCCTGCATTGTTAACAAGCACCGTGCAATCGCCGAAGGCCAAATTCGTTGCTGCGACAATGGCCGCAACGTCCTTTTCAACCGAGACATCGCCCGCGATTGAAGTTGCTTTACCGCCTTCAGCCTTAATTTCGTCTGCAACGGCAGCAGCGCGTTCGGCATGGACATCATTGACCATCACCGACAGCCCATCTTTAGCCAGACGATGCGCAATGGCTCGGCCAATGCCCGAACCGGCGCCCGTAACAATCGCAACTCCGCCCGACATTATGCATCCTCCTGAATGGCAAGACGCTTAGCGCGGCGCAAGGAGACCGTCATCAAAATCGCGTAGACTGCCAAGAGGGCAAAGGAGAACAGCGTTGTCAGCACGCCGAAGGCGAAAATATTGGGATGAATTTCAATCGAAAACGTGCCGTAAATCGCCAATGGCAGGGTTAAATCACGACCGGACGCGAACAGGGTGCGTGAGAATTCATCGTAAGACAGCGTGAAAGCAAACAGCATCGCCGATAGCACGCCCGGGAAAATCAGTGGGAAGGTCACTTTCCGAAACGTCTTGATCGGCGAAACGCCAAGCGACCACGACGCTTCTTCAACCGAGGGATCAAAGCGGTTGAAGATCGCCAACATCACCAAAAAGGCAAACGGGAAGGTGTAGACCACGTGAAGCACAAAGGCGGTGCTCCACCATGTCCGGTCTATGCCGATGCTATTAGCAACCAAAGCAAGGCCGAGGCCGACCAGAACACCCGGCACCATCATGCCCAACACGATCAGATAGAAGACGACATCGGAACCTTTGAATTTGGTTCTAAACGCTTGGGCGGACATAACGCCAAGCACCGTCGACACGATCATGGTCATGAAGGCCAAGCTCAGCGAGCGGGCAAGGCCTTCATAGATCGGCAGCGGCGCGATGCGCGAAGGCGGCGTAAGCCCGAACACGTGCTGATACCAATAGGTCGACCATTCGATGATCGGGAATTGCGGGCCACCATTGGGACCGATTTGGAAGGACAATATACCAAGCACGACAAATGGGCCGTACAAGAACAGAAGGAACAGCGCCGTATAAACGCCTAGAACCGGCTTGATGATGGTGGTTTGCATCGGTTCAGAGCTCCCGCTTCAGATCGACAATGCGCAGAAAGCCGGCCACCACCAGCCCCATGAGGATTGTAAGGATGACACCGACCACCGCGGCAAACGCCCATTTCAGCGAGCCGACTTGGGTGACGATGATATTGCCCAGCATATTGACCTTGCGGCCCGACAACGCGGCAGCGGTCGCAAATTCACCCAGTACCATGACCGACACAAAGATGCCGCCAACGATCACGCCCGGCATGGACAGTGGCAGAATGATTGTACGGAAGATCCGCCAGAAGGAAGCGCCAAGATCGCGCGCGGCTTCGATCACGTTCGGATCGATCCGACCCAGCATAAAAGCAATAGGGCCGACCATGAACACGCAATAGATCTGCGTCATGCCGATGATCACCGACAATTCGGTAAAGAGCAGCGCCTCAATCGGTTCGCGCGTGATGTGGAAGGCCTGCAAGATGATGTTGATCGCGCCTTCTTTGCCAAGCATCGGCCGCCAAGCCAAAACGCGGATGAGGAACGAAGTCCAAAACGGAATAACGCACAATACCAACAAGGCCGTCGCCAGCGTTTTGTTTTTGACAAATAAACCGACGAAGAGTGCGGTGGGATAGCCCACGACAAAGGTCGATAAAAGGACCAATAGCCAAATCCGGATTGTGGTCCAAAGCGCGCTCAGATAGGTGTCACTGGAGAAGAATGCTACCCAGCTCTTGGTCGTTAGAATCGGCTCAATCTTAAAGGTCGTCTGCGACCAGAACGACACGTATACCATCATACCGAGCGGCACGACGAGAAACAGGGTCATCCAGATCGCGCCAGGAGCAATCAACCAATAGGCTGCCCTCGACGGCCGAGCGACGGGGCCGGCCGGCGTCGTATCTGCTGAGTCCGGTGCGGGAGTGGCGATGGTCATGCTCGAGATCCGTCCGATTTAGGGTTCATAGCCAACCACCGTTAGCCGTAAACGAGGGCATCATCGGCCTTCCAGACAAGCTGGTAGGTCGCATTCACATCAAGATTTTGCGGCGCACGATGGCTGAGATGATTTTCTACCTCGACGATGTGGCCATCGACGGCGCGGAAAAAATACATGAAAGACGCGCCGGTATATTCGCTGGCGAGATAGGTTGCGGTGAAGCCCGCCTCCCCTGAGCCTAACGGACTATTCGACGGGCGCACAGTGATTAAATCCTGCCTGATCGCATAAGCGGGCGAAGCATTTGGCTTGGGCGTACCGCTGAGCGGGAAGCTGTGTGCGCCGTCCGAGAACGTGCCGCCGCCGATGGTACCGGAAAACAAATTGTAGCAGTTGAGGTACCGCGCGACATTGGGGGAAACAGGGCTGTTATAGACCGTGTCGGGCGTATCGATCTGGCCAACCGAGCCATTGTCGAGAACGACGATCCGATCACCCATCGCCAAAGCTTCCGTCTCGCTCCCCGTCACATGCAAGAAGGTAACGCCGAGCTGGCTGCGGATACGACGGAGTTCGCCGCGCATCCGGGTGCGGAGATTAGCGTCCAGCGCGCCGAGTGGCTCATCCAGCAAAACAATCCGTGGCTGACTGACAAGCGTGCGCGCCAAAGCAACGCGCTGGCGTTGTCCGCCAGAAATCTGATGCACACCGCGATCTTCAAGACCCGTGAGGCCGACGAGCTCGACCATTGCCATGATCCGCGAACGCAGCGCATCTGCGTCAGTCACCGGCGCGTTGACTCGGTTGACCAAGCCGAAGCCAATATTGTCGTAAACCGACAGATGTGGAAACAGAGCAAAGTTTTGAAACACGAAGCCGATGCCGCGCTCATGCGCTGGTACAGAGGCGATGTCTTTGCCGTCAAACAGAATGCGGCCAGCATCGGGAAGCTCAAAACCAGCAATCAACCGAAGCAGAACCGTCTTGCCCGAGCCGCTTGGGCCCAGCAGCGATACATACTCATTATCCGCGACAGCGAACGACACCCCACTGAGTGCCGCTTTCGAGCCGTAGGATTTACCCAAATTCTCAATCCGCAAAACGTCGGTCATATGCCTTCCGATGCCTTTGCCTTTAGATCTGTGGCCCGATGACAATCACGATACGTGTCGTCCATCCAAGTCCTGATGTGACAGATTGAAGTTGTATTGCCCTCGCCGTCAAGCAAGAAATCAAAGTTGTTTTCGTTTTTATTATTATCATCTGAAAAATTTATATCGCGCCATGAATTCACCCAATTCGGCGAAATAGCAACAGATGGGCTTGGTTTGATCTATCGTTTCCATCGCGCTAAAGTCACCAAAAATCGTCTGTATATTTACTAAAATGAGGTTAAATCACTTAAATTCGATACCAAATGCACGTTTTGACATAACCCATTGAGCAAAATGAGCTGGATTATCATTTCTCAATCAATCCCTTCGAGCCGATGCGCGCACGGGTAATTTTCGTTCAATCTGACCCTCTTGAAGGCTCAATGCACGGAAATCGGTCCAGTAGACCTCATCTTTGAAATCGATTTTTCGGAATTTACATCTCTCAATATCGATAATATAAATATAAAAATTCCCGCAAATGGGAGATCAAGGCATACCGCCTAGCAGAACGAACGGTCGATGGCATGACGATAACACTCAAACAGGTTCGCTATTTTATCGCGGCGGCTGAACTTCGGCAGATTTCACAGGCCGCCGTTGAGCTGAATGTTTCGCAATCCGCGGTGACATCAGCCATTCAGCAGCTCGAACAATTACTCGGTGTGAAACTTTTGGATCGCAATCCTTCGGGCGTCTCGTTGACAGCCGATGGCAACCGCTTCCTGCCGCGAGCGCGGAATATCCTTGGAGCGGTGAATGAGGCTGTCTCTGTTACCACCTCCACCAATGCTGCAATCAGTGGCGTTGTTCGAATAGGTGTTACCTACACGGTATCAGGCTATTTTTTGCCGCAACATTATGCGCGATTTTCGCGCAGCTATCCCAATCTCACGCTTGATCTTTATGAAGCGTCACGGTCGGTCGTGGAACAGGCGCTGCTCGACGGTGCGCTGGATATTGGGGTGATCTTGATTTCCAATATTGAAAACGCTGATCGGTTGCAGACATCTGAGCTCATCCGCTCGCGACGCAGGCTTTGGGTATCGAGTGACCATAGGCTCTTGAAAATGGAGAAGGTCACGCTTGCCGATGTGGCCGAAGAGCCGATGATTATGTTGACGGTCGATGAGGCCAACCAAACCGCGGGGCGCTATTGGTCGCAGGTTGCCAGCCGTCCGAATGTGATTTTCCGAACCTCATCGCTCGAAGCCGTTCGAAGCATGGTGGCTTCAGGGATGGGCGTGACGATTTTATCGGATATGGTGTACCGACCTTGGTCGCTGGAAGGCCAGCGGATCGAAACGCGCAGC
>CANCAR010000013.1 GCA_947374125.1 Hyphomicrobiales bacterium
TGCATAAAGAGATGTTGGCCGACTCGCCCAAACCCTATGACGGCTTTTTCGATGCCTATCGCGAGATTATCCCTACTTTGATCCGTCAGTTACGCGATCCGACCTATTTCGTTCGCCGTGAGCTACCTCCCACGGCAAAACCCTTCAAACCCGCGCCGCATGTAGCGCCCTGAGCTGAAAACCCAAAAATGACCAATTGGATCAAAGCCTGCGCAACGGTTGATATTGAAGACGAAGACGTCATCCGCTTTGATCACGCGGATAGAACCTTTGCGCTCTACCGGAAGGATGATGCCTTTTTCGCAACCGATGGCTTATGCACGCATCAACAGGTCCATCTCGCTGACGGCCTTGTGATGGACTACACGATTGAATGCCCCAAACATAATGGCCGTTTCGATTATCGTAACGGTGCCGCAAAAGGTGCTCCTGTCTGCATTGACCTAAAGACATATCCGGTCAAAATCGAAGACGGTTTCCTCTTCATCGATATTAGCTAACTCATCCGACCCTAGCAGGAAAAAAACTATGACCCTTCAGTTTGGACTTCTCGGCGCAGGCCGCATCGGCAAAACGCACGCAACTGCCCTTTTGGGTATTCCGGGCGCAAAGCTAGCCGCAGTCTTCGACCCTATTGATGCTGCCGCTGACCATATCGTGGCCATGTCGGGCGCACGCCGCGCCAGCGTTGAAGAGATTCTGGCCGATAAAAGCATCGATGCCGTGCTCATCTGCACGCCAACGGATATGCATGCCGACCAGATCGAATTGGCGGCACGTGCGGGTAAAGCGATTTTCTGCGAAAAGCCTGTCGATCTTTCGGCTGACCGCGTCCGCGCCTGCCTCAAAGTGGTCGAGGAAACCAAAGCCAAACTGATGATCGGCTTCAACCGCCGCTTTGACGTAAATTTTGCTAATGTTCGCGCGCAAATCGATGCAGGTGCGGTTGGCTCCGTCGAACTGGTGCAGATCACCTCGCGTGATCCTGGCCCCCCGCCCGTCGATTATATTAAGCGTTCCGGCGGCTTGTTCCGGGACATGATGATCCATGATTTCGATATGGCCCGCTTCCTTTTGAACGAGGAAATCGTCAGCGTATCGGCAACCGGTTCGGTTCTTGTCGATCCGGCGATTGGCGCGGCGGGTGATGTCGATACCGCGTCTGCCACCTTGCGGACAAAATCAGGCAAGATCGCTGTTATTACCAATTCGCGCCGCGCGACCTATGGCTATGATCAGCGCATCGAAGTGCACGGTTCGAAGGGTGCGGTGAGTGCCGCCAATGTTCATAACAATACCGTGACACTCGCGACCAAGGACGGCTTTCAAAATGCACCGCTCCTCGACTTCTTTATGGAGCGCTATGCTGTTGCCTATCGCACCGAGTTGCAGAGTTTTGTGAAGGCGATTGAAACGAGCGGGGCGCTGTCACCATCAGGCCTTGATGGTCTAAAAGCTCTCGAACTGGCCGATGCGGCTTTTAAATCAGCGGCAACCGGAGCCGCCGTCACCGTTTCGGTTTAAGAGTCTGGCATCGATAAAGCGGCGGCGAAGGTAGCAATCCGCTCCATCGCCGCCAGCGCGGTTATGACGCGGCTAGGATTGACGAAGTCGGGCCAGCTCGAAAGCTTCACGGCAACGAAGTTCTGCGCCGTGTCGATGTAAATCATCTGGCCAAACACACCCCGGCATAGCAATACGCTTCCGCGTGCTTTGGGTAACCAAAACTGATTGCGATAGGCCCCACCGGGCAACACGTCAGAATAGGGTGAACCAAACAGCGAGCCGTCGCCCGCAAGGGTTTCATCCACCCAAACCTCTGATAAAATCCGCTCGTCGCCGATCCTGCCGCGATTGGCCCATAATTGGCCGAAACGGGCAAAATCGCGAAGGCACGCATTAAACCCACCATCAGCCAAGGCATATCCGCTCCGGTCAACCGTGAATGCTGCAGCCGTTTCTGCGCCGATGGGCTGCCAGATTTCTTCCGAGATAATCTCGGACAATTTTTTACCCGTTACCCGCTCCATAAGCATAGCGAGCACATCGGTTTCGATGGAGCGGTATTCAAACGCCGCACCATGCGGCCTTATCGTTTTCTGGAGCGTGAGAACCAATTCACGCATCGACGCAGGCCATTCCCCGGACTCAGGCGGCATCTTCCATCCGCTGGCCACATCAATGCGACCCGCATCGGAAAACGGATCGGTATAGTTCTCGTCAAAGCGAACGCCGCTCGTCATATCCAAAACCTGTTGGACGAGCGCATCCGCATAACCGGTCTCCTTGAATTCCGGCAAATAGTGCACGATCGGCAAACCCGTATCAATCAAGCCGCGTCCAACCAACACGCCGAACGCGCTTGCAGTGATCGATTTTGAAACCGATTGCGCGAGATGTAAGCTGCCTTCGGTCATGCCGTTGAAATAGCGCTCAAACACGATCTGCCCGCGCGACAACGCGATAAAGCCGTCCGTTTCGCTTGTTTCAAGCCAATGGGCAATGCTAGCCGAATGGCCCTGGCTCGCAAATTCAAGCGCTTCGATTGGCTGGAGCGAAACGGGAAGTTTCATGATGCGGTGTGGATCATGCGCAACGGTCGTCGTTGGCAAGAAATCGCCGATGTGCTGAAACGTCCACCGGTTCCAGGGCGCGCGGTCCCAATCCTGAAACGGAAAATCGGGGCGGCTTTCGCCTGTCACCTTAAGAGCAGAAGGCGTCGTCATGGCAGCGGTCACTCCATCGTAGATTCCACAAAAGTGGATCATCCGAGAAGCGACCGCAATACCCTAGCTCGATTTCATTGATCCGATTCCGAACGCTATCGTCATTGGCAAGGCGGTTCACCGGGGTGCCCGCATGGATTAGGCTTTTTTGGCACTACAGCCGGTGCCGGTGCCTGCGGCTGAACCGGGGCTGGCTGTACAATCGGTGGAGCTGCCGACTGAGGCGGCGCAACGGCACGCGGCGGCGCTGCTTGCGTCGGCGGTGGCGACGAGGCTGGTGGCGCTCGCGGTGCCAGTTGCTGAATAGGCGCTGATGGTGCAGGTGCTGATGGTGCAGGTGCTGATTGTGGCGGTGCGACCTGTTTTGGTGCTTGTTGACGAGGTGTTGGTACCATCGGAGCAGCAGGCACAAGAACGCTCGGCGCTGATGGAGCAGGTGCTACCGACGTTGCCGGAGGTGCCGTTGGTGATGTCTGTGGAAGGGCCTGCGGACGGTTTGTGCCCCTTGGAGGCCTGTTGCCGGGCTGAACGGGGACTGGCGAAACCACCGGCGGCGCTCCGGGCAGAGGAGGCGCAGCCGTTCCCGATGGCGAAGGAGCCGAAGGCGACGGAACAGGCGTTGGTAGAGGTTGCCTAGTTCTTGGTACGCCTGGCTGGGAAGGCACCGTTGGAGCAGGAGCTGTAACATTGGGCAAAGGAAGAACGGCAGGTGGCTTTGGCTGCCCGGGAACCGATGGCGCAGCAGTGGTCGGTGGCTTGACCGTTGGGAGTGGCGTTGTCGGTGTTACACCCGGTGCTGGAGCAGGCGTGACAGAGGCAGGCGGCGTTACACCTTTCGTCGGCGCTACTGCCGCTGGCGCATTGACGCCTGGACGCGCACTTCCCGGTTTGGTACCAAGGGGCACCGTACCAAGCGGCGTAGCGCCCGGTAGAACTGGACTGGTCGGTGGCGTGATTGCAGGTGCTGATACCGCAGGTGCTGATACCGCAGGTGTCGTCGCCGCAGGTGCGCCGTTGGGTGCTTGCGCGCCGGGTGGCAGTTTACGAGCCGCCGCTTGTGGCAGGGCGACGCCTAAAGCAGGCACCGTTCCAGCTGCAGGCAACGAAGCGGCTGCTCCCGGCACTTGACCAAGCGGAGCAGGAGCCGGAGTAGCAGGAACTGAGCCGGCAGGAACTGCACCAGCGGGCGCGGAAGCAGGTGGAACAGCGGCAGGCGCCGCAAGAGGAACTACCGCTCCTGTTGGCGACGTAACGACGGGGACATTGGTCGCCGGGTTAACGATGATCGTGTTGTGAATATCAACATTAACGACACTGGGTGGTGGTGGGGCGATATAGCGTGGCTGCTCGACCCAGCGCGGAACCGGATAATAATCCGGCGTCGGTAATACAAAGAGCAAAAACGGCATCGGTGGCGGCCGCATATCATAGAAATAGGAAGGACGCCGCGACATAAACAGTAATGAAAGGATAGGCGGCGCAATCAATTCGAAAACGGGATCGCCAAAATCCATATAACGGCGGCGCTCAACGTAAAACATTTCATCCGCAAAAGGCGGTGCCACATCATATGGTAATTCCGAGAATTGCGAGGGTGGGTTCATCGCCGCATCATAGTAGGACAGCCGCCGATGGGCCTCATAGGCATGTGGACCGTTCGGATAGCGCTGCAAATAGGACCAATAGGCATCGGGGGTGTCAACCATCGCGCTTTCATGCCAAGTTGCCGCTTCCCGGCGCGCGGCCACAATCGCACGAACGCGCTTAGCCAATGGGTCTTTCGGATAGGCAGCCAAAAATTCCTGATACGCAGCAAGGGTGTCGCGCGCTAGCGCCGCTTGGTAGGCGTCAGCCACGCTAAAATCATTCAGCGGTTTTGATTTCAAATCTGCGAAGCGATCCGCCTCGCTGGTAGGTGCATCGGCGGTACGCTCCAAAAAGGTAAATGGCGCATCGACGCGCGACTGCTGCCATGGCAATTGTTCGCCACGCGTTAAATCGGCCACTCTGAGGCGGGTTCGGTCAAACACATCGTTCAGCGGCAATCCACCCGCTTTTATCATTTCCGACAAAGCCGTGGCGTATGATCCATACGGCCCCTTCTCGTCTTTACCCACAGTTCCGGGTGCCGCATTAAAGGCAATCAGCGTCCCCACATCGGGCTGCATCAAAGCGAGGCCACCGGCCAAGGGTTGTGCTGCTTGGCCATAAGGATTGACCCGCGCCGCATCGAGCACAAGAATCCGCGCCTTCAGCGGTAAAGCGGCAAGCGATTTCGACAGGTCCGATACCCGCATGCCCTCAATCGGAATATCCGCATCGCGGGCGATTTTCGCGTCAACGGGGACGAGGTAGTTTTGGCCCTCAAACTGGACACCCCTGCCTCCAAAATAAAAGAAGGCTACGGTCTCCGGTCCCGATGCAGATGCCTTGTCGATAAATTCCCGCAAAGTTGCGTGCATCGTTGTGCTATCGAGATCACGCGCGCCAACAACATCAAAGCCCGCGGCTTGCAAGGTCTGTGCAATCAACCCCGCATCATTCGCAGCGGTCGCGAGACTATCGGGCGGGTAAGCCCCATTGCCGATAACCAATGCGATCCGCTTTTCCTGAACGGGTTCAGCGGCAAAGGCTAAAACGATCAACCCGTTAAAGCCAAAAAAGGCGGCAAGAACAACGGCAATCACAGCCCTAAATCGATTGGAAATCATGGCATCCTCGCACATTGGTGAAGCCAGAAAAGACCGTATTGGCCTTTGCCGTGAGCCCGTGTGCGAAGAACTTGCATCTTAGATCATGGCAGCAAAGTGTCTTTTTACGCAGATAAGAGCTAGCCCTTATCCGAGGCCATTGCCGCTGTTTCAGGGCGGGTTCGGATAAAGGTCGATAAAATGTTACCCTTCAAACCATGTCAGCCCAAGGCTCGTTTCAATACAGTTTCGGCTTTGCAACCAACGCTACAGGAACCGTTTCGCCACTTTTGAGCGATCGCACACCCGCCTCCGCAACCAGCGTTGCGGCGTATCCATCCCATGCGGATGCGCCCGCAGGCTTTCCGGTCTCAATCGATTTCACCCAAGCCATATTTTGCAAACGATAGGCCTCGGCAAAGCGGGGCCGCCAATCGGCTGGATACGTTGTTATCGATTGCAGGTTTGTATTGAGCTCACTGGCAATAGGCGAGCGTAGAAAAATAGATCCCGTTTCACCCACCAACTCGCCGCGCACATCATAGCCGTAGGCCGCGTTGTTGTTGACCTCGACATTGACCAATTGCCCGGCAATCGTTTTCAAAACCATAAAGACCGGGGCGCCCGCTTTGTTGCTGTCGGCAAAGTCGGGACGAAACACCGAAATGCTGGCGTATTCCGTATCGAGCATGAAGCGAGCAATATCAAATTCGTGTGGCGCGGAATTGGTAATGGCCATCTGCCCTGTAAAGCTCGGAGGAGCCGAAACATTGCGATGAAAGTGATGCATCATCAGGGCAGGACCGACGCTGCCCTGATCAAAAGCGCTTTTCATTTCCACATAGGCAGGATCAAACCGACGCATAAAACCGATCTGTACCAGCCGCCGACCCGCTTTAACCTCAGCCGCAATCACATCGAGACATTCGGCGGAATCTTGCGAAAGCGGCTTTTCACACAGCACCGGCTTTCCGGCTTCGACGCAGGCTTTGGTGAGTGCTGCATGTGTATGATCAGGGCTCGCAATCAGAACAGCGTCAACCGCTGAGTCGGCAATCACCGCCATTGGATCACTTGCGACATGACGCGCGCCATACGCCTCCGCAACCGATGTCGCCCGCGCCGTATCGGCATCGCAGACATGGTGCAACGAGATGCCCGGGATATCACGGGACAATATCTTGGCGTGATCTGATCCCATAATCCCAGCACCAATCAAACCGATTCTAAGCGTCATGTTCGCCGTTCCCCCCTTGTTTCGCCCTAAGGGTTAGTTTTCCCTAACCCACATCGTCAAAGGCGCGTTCAAGCACCTGCATCAAGAGATCAGCATGGGCGTCAGAAAATACCATCGCAGGGCGCATTTTAATCACGTTGTCATGCGGGCCATCGGTACCCAACAAAACGCCATATTCGCGGCATTTCTCAACGATCCTTCCAGCGTAATCGGTGGCCGGAATTTTCGTAACGCGGTCCTCGACGAGTTCAATACCGAGCATCAGCCCACGCCCCCGAACATCACCAATCCGCGAATGCCGCTTCATAAGGACGCGCATTCGCATCATCAAATCTTGGCCCAGCCGGTGCGCGTTTTCGCGCAAATGATCGCGTTGGATAATCTCCAACACTTTCATTCCGACCGAGCAAGAAACCGCCGATCCGCCAAAAGTATTGAAATACTCCATGCCATTGTTGAAGCTCTCAGCAATCTCACGCGTTGTGACAACGGCTGCCATAGGATGACCATTCCCAATCGGTTTGCCCATGGTGATGATATCGGGCACAGCCCCTTCACCTTCAAAGCCCCAAAAGTGATCACCAACGCGGCCAAAGCCGATTTGAACTTCATCCGCAATCACCACCGCACCAGCAGCGCGGGCAGCAGCATAAGCGGCGGGCAAATAGCCGGGCGGCAGTACAATCTGGCCTGCGGAACTTGGCAGCGACTCCGCAATAAAAGCGGCCGGCTTGTGACCAGCCTCTAAAAGCTGCCCCATCGCTCCCGTCACCGAGGCGGCATAACGGATCCCAATCTCATCCACCGGCCAATCGGCAGGCGCGCGATAGGCATCAGGCAAGGCGGCTTCACCCGTCGATGTCGGCCGGCCTAAGCCACCCTTGCGCTTGTATTTATAGGGGCTGATATCGATCAACGAGATCGCATGGCCATGATAGGCCCAATCGAGCGCTACGACCCCCTGCGCTTGCGTGTGGTTGCGGGCGAGGCGAAGCGCTAGATCATTGGCCTCGCTGCCACTGCACACAAAGGCGGCGACGGTCAGATTACTGGGCAATGTCGCCGTTAAGGCTTCGGAGTAAGAGAGGATCGCATCATGCAGATAGCGGGTATTCGTGTTGAGAAGACCCGCTTGGCGCGCCAAAACCTCGACCACTTCTGCGTTCGAGTGCCCGAGATGCGCCACATTATTGTAGCAATCGAGATAGGCGCGGCCTCGGTCATCATATAAAAACACGCCCTCGCCGCGGACGATCTTGAGCGGTGTCTTGTAGGAAATGCTCAAATTACGAAGCAATTTCTCGCGGCGGAGATGGATAATCTCATCATTGGACCGCCCCGTCTGCTCGAAAATCTCCGATGGCACACCAGCCAGTGTCGCGGCATTGGGGAACAATTCCGCCCAGATCGCGCGGTAGCCCGGCTCGCCTGCGCCGATCACATCAGCGGCACTTTCCGGGCGATAGGTGAGGATTTGCAAATGCACATGCGGCGCCCAACCGCCATTTTCCGTATTGGCCCCCAATTGGCCGATGATGTCACCTGCTTTGAGCCTTTCGCCCAAATGGCGCGCGCGTACGGTTCCCGCGCTTAAATGACCCCATAGGGTGTAAAACCGCACACCGTCTTCGGGATCATGTTGCAGCAAAACGGCATGGCCATAATCAAGCGGCAAATCGGTGGCGTAAAGGTCAATCACCTGACCATCCAACGGCGTGCGAACATTCGCGCCTGCATCCAAAAACAGATCGAGGCCTAAATGCAGCGAACGGCGCTTGCCCATCGCCATACGCGAGACGAATGCCTCCGTGGTGTAGACGGGCCGGTCTTCGCCCCAAGGTCCGATTCCGAGGGTAACGGCTTCGCGAACCGCTATTTCGCGCCAAGCCTTCTCCGCTTCCTCCGGGCGTCCTTCGGCGGAGGCCAATGCAATCGGATGGGTCTTATCGCCGAACGGAACCAAGGCTTTCGCCATTAGGGCACATGGCACATCCAAAACGGGGGCCATGTCGTGCCGATGCATTTCGATCCAGCTCATGATCTTACGGGCGCCCGATACAGCTTCAAATCCGCAGGCTTGGCGCAAAATCGCCGCTACAAAAACCGGGTCCATGTGCCGTAACCGGCTGAGCAAAGCCCAAGCCGGAGCCTCACTGATCGCGAGATAGGCATTATCCTCAATCCGCTTCCGCCGCGAGGCGGAGAGCGTCACGCTGATCACGAGGCGAAGGGCGATGAGGTCAAACAAGAGATCGATTTCATCGGATTTAAGCGAATTGATCCGATGAAAACCCGCCACAAGGCGTGCCGCATCTTCAATCGGCGCTTCGCGGTCCAGCATGGCATAGGCAGCGGCGATCGCCACTTCATTGATCAGCGGCGAATGCAGCGCATCGCCAAAATCAATCAGCCCTGTGACGCCGCCCTTGTCCGCATCATCCACCAACACATTGTAATCATTCGCATCGGCATGAATGATCTGCGCGCGGCAGCGCTTCAGGCGTGCGGCGATACCGCCGTCAAACCGATCCAAGAAATGGGTGAGAATTTCCCGCCGCACGGGATCATCGATAAAATGCAGGCGCGAACGCGAACGACCGGCTTGGGTCAGGTCCCAATCAAATTCACGGATCGCGCCCGCATGCGCAAATCCCTGCAACGCGACGGTTAGCCGACCAAGTGTCTCGCCCAAGCTCTCAAAATGCCGTTCAGACTTCTTTCCCAAGGCAAAAGGCTTACCGTCCAACCATGACACAGCGCGCACGAAATGCGTTCGCCCATCGCTCCCCTGCCACCGGCCAAGCAACTCGCCCGTGCGAGTCTTTCGCACCCTCGGCAGAACCAATAGGGGATCTGTATCAAAAGCATGGCTAAGCAGGGCCGCCTGAAAATCCAATGCCTGCTGATCTTCCGCAATATTGGCGATTTTAAGCACCCAACTCTGCCCATTTGCTTCGGTGAGACAGGTATTCTGATCCCGCTCGCTGTCCAAGGCGGAGATGGACCCTTCAAGTCCATAAAGCTCGCGTGCCAAGCTAAGAATCTCATCGGGCGAAAACTCAGGCGGAAGTTGGTCAAGTACAGACACGGCAGGCTTATCCTCTTAATTCATCAAGCTCCAATGAGCCCTGTGAGCCCGCTTCGGTCAACCCCCTGCACCCTTTTCGCCGTTAATGATGCGAGCCTCCGCGTTACGGGTTAAGATAAAGCCCATTCTCATATTCATCTGGCCAAATACTTTTTCGTCTCTTAGAGTCGCGATGGGATAAAAAATGCACCAGCCGACATTGATACCGCCAATGATCGCCTGACTTTTACATTAAGGCGAAACAAACATGGCAAATGATCGTTCGATTGGCTCCCCAACGGCCCGAGGAATACTTTGCCTCATAGCATCCGTCACACTGTTTGGTATGGTTGACGGCTTGAGCAAGCTGATCATTACGAAAGAAACGTTTGGCCAAATTATGCTGTCGCGCTATTTGCTGCCGCTTCTTGTCATCATCGCCTTCACAAAGCCGCATCGTCGATCCGCCTTGTTTTCTACCCATAAGCTCCCGCTGCAAATCATCCGGGGCCTAATGCCGGTGATGGTCGGGAGCCTAATGGTTTTGGCCGTTACCTATCTGCCCCTGGCTGAAGCAACCGTGATCTTGTTTGCCGGTCCGTTTTTCGTTGTAGCCCTCTCGGGTTGGTTTTTAGGCGAGCGGGTTACGGTTGATAGCTGGATCGGTGTGGCCGTTGGTTTTGCCGCGGTGCTTCTGGTTGCCCGCCCCGGCTTCACCGATGTTTCGATCTACGCGGTTCTTCCGGCCATAGCGGCGCTCTTTTATGCAGGCTTACAGCTGATGTCGCGACGACTTGGTGCCCTTGGCATTGATCCTAATTCAACGCTGACTTGGACCTTGCTGATCGGAACGCTCTTATCCCTGCCGCTCGCCATCTATGATTGGAAGCCCCTGACGTGGGATTCAGCGCTTACTTCGCTGGGTCTGGCGGTTACCTTTGGTTTAGGCCAATATTTTTTGGCGAAAGCCTTTGCGTTGGCACCCGCCAATGCCCTCACCCCGTTTAGCTATTTCCAGATCCTATCCGCCGTTATGTTTGGCATCATCGTGTTTGGCGAAGTACCAGATGCACTGACCGGCGTCGGCATATTAATGATCATCGCAGCGGGGGCTTACGTGTTTGGAAAGAATCTGAAGTCACCCGCCACGCCGTAAATGCCTCGTCGTCTCGTTATCGACCGTCAAATCATCGTGAAGGGCAACGCCATAAACGGCTTCTGCGCGTTCGCGACTGACCCATCCCTCACGCACATCATGCGCCACGCGATAGGCTTCGCGTTCATGCGGCGCGCCATAGCCGCCGCCGCCTGCACTGATGGAAACCATACGCTCGTCTGCGGCAATCACCACTTCGGCACACGCTGCCAACGGTTCTAGCGAACCATCCGGATGCATTCGATATTGTGCCGAATTGCCTCCTGCAAGCCCCCCGCGTGTTCCAAGCGCTGGGTTCACATTGCCATCGCTAATATAGGCCACCGTCATATCGCAATCGACGGGCGCAAATTCGGAATAAGCCCCCAACGCCCCTCTGAAGCGCCCTGCCCCTTCCGAATTCGGAATAAGGCGACGTTGATGCACAAAAATCGGGTGCCGCAGCTCATCGACTTCGATTGAGTCTTGGTAACACATGCCGGCATTGCCCGCATGGAGAATGGTCAACCAGCCATCCGCCGTTGGTGCACCAGCGCCACCCGTACATCCAAGGTAAACCTCGTTCACAAAGGGCTTGCCGTGATGAACGCCCGACACCACTCCACAAGAAGGCGGCAAGAGCGCGCCCGTCTCGGCAAGGCCCAATCCATCCGCCAATTCCGCTAATGCAGCCTGCACAGGATTAGCCACCCGATCCGCGATATTGGTGGTCGCCGCCGAACACGACGTCGGATGGCGCGGACGTCCGGCAATCGATCCATCCCGCAAATGAATTTTAATGCGCCGAAAGCTGCCTTCGTTTTTAGGCACCGTATGATCAATCGAATTAAAGATCGCCAACATCGGCGCAGACAGCGCGCAAGCCTCGGAGAGATTAAGTCCATTCTCCATGCTGTCGGGATTATCCGTCATATCGACTTCGATCATCGCCTCATCGGGCTTCACCTCAACGGTTGCGGTAATCGTTACACCGGCGGTAGGTGTCGCTGGAAAGGCATCATGGGTGCTCTTGCGCGTCACACGGCCCTTAGGCATGGCGCGAATAACATCGATCATTCGCCGTTCGCTATAATCAAACCATTGTTGCGTGTAGGCCTCAAGCTTGTCCCACCCGATCTCGGCACCAAGCGCCAAAAGTTCGCGCTCACCCACGCGAGCCGCACCAAGCGTTGCAAGATAATCGCCCCACCATTGTTCTGGAACACGAATGCGCAATTGGCACATGCGGATGATGTCCATCACATGCTCATACTTATCCTGAATTTTGACCGCCGGAAAAATCAGCGCACCTTCGGCATACACATCCTTAGCGGCGCCCATATAGGTTGTCGGCAGCGCGTTACCGCAATCGGCCTGATGCGCTTTAGCGAGCACAGTGAACCGATGCACACCCTGATCGTCAATCACCGGAATGAGAATAGAGTGATCGGCAGGATGCGTGCAGCCATGATAAGGCGAATTATGCAAAAATGCGTCGCCGCGCTTGAGCACCGGATGGTTATCCGCCATGGTTTTCGCCATAATATCCGGCCCGCGCAAAACGTGGATCGGCAGGCTTTCGGCGGTGGCGAGCAACTCGTGTTTCGCGGTTAGGACCACGCAGGAAAAATCACGCGCAATCGTCAAAATGCCGGAACGCCCCGTTCGATGCAGCGTATTGGCCATTTTCCGCGCGATGCCTTCCATCCGCGCGGTTAACAAAGCTAGCGCCGAACCATCCATCTGGGAAGCGGAAGACTGTGTCATGCTGTGTGCTCCCTTACATCGATCACGAGATTGCCCAAACCATCCCGCATCGCTTTCGAGCCGGGCTCAATCACAATGGAGGTAAAATCCGATTCAATGATCGCGGGCCCTTTAATGATGCTGCCCTCGGAAATAGCTTCGAACCGGTAGACTTGGGAGTTGACCCAGCCAGCCCCCGCATAGCGGACCCGTCTGGATGGTAGCTCGACGGCGCGTTGATCAGGAGCAAGTCTGCCTGGTTCTGCCGAACCGATGCGACACCGAACTTCCGCATTCCAAGTCACGGTTTCAATCGCTGCATGAGGATCGCTCACCGCGAATTTATCCTGATGCATTTGATGAAAATCGCTGACGAGCGATGTAATATCGGTTGCGCTCTCAAAGCCGCCTTTGCGCAGCGGTACTTCGATTTCCCAAGCCTGTTCAATGTAACGAGCCTCGCATGACCAATCGACGCTGGTTGATAGGCTGCCCGCTCCAGCATGCTTGGCAAAGGCGCTGCACTCCTCAGAGAGCTTTGATAAAACGCGGTTCACACCCGCTTGATCAAACGACTCGCTCAGCGTGTGGAACATCGCCTGATAATGCGCGCTTAAATCAGAGATCAGCGCACCCGATGCCGAAAGCGCGGCTCCCGCCTCGGTAACCAAAACCCGACGGCATCCAAGCCGTCGCGCAATCGCCACGCAGTTCAGGCCCGCCGCACCGCCGCCAGCAACAAACATCGCTTCGGAAGGGTCAATGCCTTGATTGACCGTAATATCCATAATCGCCTGCACCATATGTTCGGTCGCAAGCGACATGATGGCCTCAGCCGCCGTTTCAACATCGCACTTCAACGGGTCTGCCACCTCGCGTTTGATCGCGTCGATGGCCCCCTGCTTATCAAGCGACATCTTGCCACCCAAAAAGAATTCAGCGTCGATAAAGCCAAGCGCAACGGCCGCATCGGTTACCGTCGGGCGCGTGCCACCTCGGCGATAGCAAACGGGGCCGGGAACGGCACCGGCGCTGATCGGGCCAACATGCAACAGCCCACCCGCATCAACCCATGCAATCGAGCCACCGCCCGCGCCAATGCTTTTCACATCGACCGACGGCATCCCCGTCATATGGCTCCGAAAGGGCTGGCCTAACCAGGTCTCACGGCTGCGCGGAATACGGCCACGACGCACCAGCGACACGTCAAACGTGGTTCCCCCCGTGTCTCCCACAATCAAGGTTTCGGTATCGCCCGCCTCGGCATAGGCTTTGGCCGCAACGGGGGCCATGCTTGGGCCGGAATTGATGAGATGCACCGGCGCTTCGGCTGCATGCGCTGCGTCCATCACACCCCCTTGGGAGGTAACAACAAGCACGCGCCCTTTAAATCCCGCTTCCCGAAGGCGGCTTTCAAGGCCGCGCATATAGGCCCCCATAATCGGTTTTAAGGACGCATCAATGCAGGTTGAAATCGCCCGCCTATATTCGCGGATCGACGGGTTGATCTTATGCGACAGTGTATAAGGGATGCCGGGCAAATGGCGTTCGATGAGCACACCCACGGCAAGCTCATGCGCCGGATTTACCACCGACCAGAGAAAGCAAACGCCAATGGCCTCAACACCTGCCTGTTTGATCTGTTCGAGAATGTCGATCACAGCCGCTTCATCCAGCGGCGTCTTGGCCATGCCATTGACCGTCATGCGCTCCGGCACTTCATAGGTGAGCGCACGCGGCACAAAGGGTTCGGGATAGGCAATCGTAAAGTTGAACGGCTCCATCCGCCCACCTTCACGAATGACGAGCGTATCGGGGTGTCCCGCCGTTGTAATAAAGGCCGTTCGCGCGGTCGATCCGGTAACGATGGCATTGATGGCATGGGTGGTGCCATGCATCAGCAATTCGCCGCGCGCGAGATAGGACTGCAAGCTCTCCTTCGACGCCTCAGCCGCCATCCGCAAACTATCGAGCACACCGGCCACTGGATCCTTCGGCGTCGTGGACGCTTTGTACATGCTGAGCACGCCTGCGTCCGACGAAACCATCAAATCGGTAAACGTACCGCCCGTATCAATTGCAAAACGAAGTCCCATCGCGTCACTGGCCCCTTGAGTAAGTCGATCCAACGCTGCTTGCGTTTAGAGGCTTTTGACGGTGAAGTTTTTCGGAGGTTCATTGCGCATCGTGTTGCGCAAAGGTCGTCCGAACACAGGCACATCAATGTCAAACACATCGCCGCTCTGGGTCTTAACCCCATGCGCAACGCTCAAGATCGCCGCGCCGAAGAAATAGGCATGCAGATCACCCGGCCTGCGGAACATGTCATAGCGGAAATGGTAATGTTCGAGATTGTGAACCGAATGGGACATATTGTCTTCGCCACTCAGAAACTGCCCCGTCCAAATCGGCTTGCCATCGCGGATGACGCTTACCTTGCCTTCGACATGGCGAGGCAGCTCGCCGGTCAAAAGCTCAGGACCAATGGAGCACGAGCGTAATTTTGAATGCGCCAGATAGAGGTAATTCAACGCCTCAGTGACATGATCGGAAAATTCGTTGCCAAGTGCAAAACCGATGCGCCAAGGATTACCATCGGGCCCAATCAAATAGAGCCCGACAATTTCAGCTTCTTCGCCACCGGCCAGCGCAAAAGAAGGCGATGGCATATCGGCTTCAGGTGCAACGACGCAGGTGCCAACACCCTTGTAGAACCATTCCGGCTGGCAGCCGATTTCACCATCCGCAGGCTTGCCACCTTCAAGCCCCATACGGAAGATCTTCATCGAATCCGTCATGTCCTTATCGTCGCCATGGGCTAGATCATGCATCTTGTCGCGCGCATCGGCGCTGCCCAAATGCGTAAGCCCCGTTCCCGTGATCCAGAAGCGCGTTGGTTCCGGATGATCGAGCGGCGCCAACAAGCGCTTCTCAGCAATGATCGCATCGTAATCAACAGGCGAACGTTGGCTAATCGAAGCGACAGCTTCCGAAAGCATTTGCCCCTTTGCGATGGCTTGCGTCGCGAGTTCATACACAGACGAAACGCCTTCAAGGCATTCCACCGCACCCGTTTGAGCGTCCACTAGGCCGATCCGCCGTTCGCCTGCCACCGTCTTATACTGAATGAGCCGCATGTGATGTCCTCCCAGTTACTTTTGTTTTTGACTGGCGTTTTCCGCCATGCCCTTTAATGCGAATTGCGTGGAATTCCGGCCCCACGACACCCCCCGAGGAACGCAAAATCAGCCCCCTCATCGGCTTGCAAGACGGAATTCACATAGAGGCTCTCATAGCCCGATTGAGCAGAAGGCCGCGGCTGCCATTTCGCGCGGCGTCTTTCCAACTCCGCATCGCTTACGTCCAGATGCAAGCGACGATTCGGCACATCAAGCTCGATCATGTCGCCTTCTTCCACAAGCGCCAGTGGCCCGCCAGCAGCAGCCTCAGGTGCAACATGAAGCACGACGGTTCCATAGGCGGTGCCCGACATGCGTGCGTCCGAAATCCGCACCATGTCACTCACGCCCTGCGCCAAGAGCTTTGGCGGCAATCCCATATTGCCGACTTCCGCCATGCCCGGATAGCCCTTTGGTCCGCAGTTTTTTAGCACCATCACGGAGCTTGCATCAATGTCGAGATCGGGGTCGACGATGCGGCGTTTGTAATCCTCGATCGTCTCAAATACGACCGCGCGACCGCGATGGACCATGAGATCGGGCGTTGCAGCAGAGGGCTTCAACACGGCGCCGAGCGGCGCTAAATTACCCCGCAATACGGCAATGCCACCTTGATCGGCCAAGGCATTCCCAAAGTCACGAATAACCTCAGTGTTGTAATTCGGCGCATCGGCCACATTCTGCCAAGCCGTCTTGCCACTGACGGTCATCGCATCGCGGTTGAGCAAATCATGATCGCCCAGCGCCCGCATCACGGTTGGCAAGCCACCCGCATAGTAGAATTCTTCCATCAAGAAACGACCCGATGGTTGCAGATCAACAATGGTTGGAACATTGCGACCAAATCTGTCCCAATCCTCAAGCGTCAATGGCGTGCCGATGCGGCGCGCAATCGCAATCAGATGCAAGACCGCATTGGTCGACCCCCCAATCGCGCCATTGACTCGGATGGCGTTTTGAAACGCTTCTGGCGTTAGAATTTTCGAAAGCGTCACATCTTCATGCACCATATCGACAATGCGCCGACCTGTCATTTGCGCGAGAGCTTGACGGCGGGAATCAACTGCAGGAATAGCCGCATTGTGCGGCAGCGCGATACCAAGCGCCTCAACCATACTCGCCATGGTGGAGGCGGTGCCCATCGTCATACAGCTACCCGCCGAGCGGCTCATCCCCGCTTCAGCACCGATGAAGTCATCAACGCTCATGCGACCCGCTTTTACCTCTTCATGGTAGCGCCAAACCACGGTACCAGAGCCGATGCTTTCGCCGCGATAATTGCCGTTCAGCATCGGGCCACCGGAGAGCACAATCGTCGGAATATCACACGATGCTGCGCCCATGACCAAAGCGGGCGTGGTCTTGTCGCAGCCGACCATCAGCACAACGCCATCAAGCGGATTGGCGCGGATCGATTCCTCGACATCCATCGACGCCAGATTGCGATAGAGCATCGCGGTAGGACGCATATTGGATTCGCCGAGCGACATCACCGGAAATTCAAGCGGTAATCCGCCCGCCTCCAAAATACCCCGCTTCACGCGATCAGCCAGTTCCCGCAGATGCGCATTGCACGGCGTCAGCTCCGACCATGTATTGCAGATGCCAATCACCGGACGCCCATCGAACGCATCCGCAGGCATGCCCTGATTTTTCATCCAGCTGCGATGCATGAAGGCATCCTTGCTGGTGCCACCAAACCACGCTTCGGATCTTAGCTTACGCCGCTCTGCCATAGTCTCGTCTCTTCCCAATGGTTCTTTTCATTATCTTCTCGCGATCAGTTCTTTGCTGATCCCGTCTATGCTTTCAACACCCAGAAGCCCCATGGTCCGGATCATTTCGTCCCGAAGCGTTTGGATAACATGGGCCACGCCGTCTTCGCCTGCAACCGACAATCCCCACAGATGAGGCCTGCCAATCAGGCATGCCTTTGCCCCCAATGCGATCGCTTTCACAATGTCGGAACCGCGTCGAATACCGCCATCAACCAGCACAGGAAATCGGCTATTAACGACCTCGACAATGGCCGGAAGGGCCTCGATTCCCGACACCGCTCCGTCCAATTGCCGCCCGCCATGGTTGGAAACGATGAGGCCATCAACACCCCGCGCCAGGGCTTCTTGTGCATCGAGCGGATGCAAAATGCCTTTGATCAAAAGAGGCCCCTTCCACGCCTTTCTTACCACGTCGACATCGGCCCAATTCATCGCCGGATCCAGCAGGCTGGCCATTCGACCGGCCAGCGCTTTTAAATCAGACGCCTCACCTTGGCGGACATAATTGCCAAAGGTAATGTTTTTAAGCTCGGGGAGCATTCGGCTGAGCCAACCGAGTTTTCCGGCCATTGCCGCCATATCCCGCAGGCCGAAACGCGGCGGAATTGAAAATCCGTTGACGAGGTCGCGCTCGCGTCGCCCAAGAAATTGATTATCAATCGTGAGCACAAGCGCTTTATACTTTGCCTGTTTCGCCCGCTCAATCAGCTCCATCGTGAACGACCGGTCGCGATAGATAAAAACCTGCATCCAACGTGCGCCAAAATCCGGCGCATCGAGATCTTCAAGCCGACAAACCGAGCCATGGCTCAAGCAATAAGCCGTCCCTGCTTTCGCCGCAGCTTTTGCCGTTAACCGCTCCCCATCCGGCCAGAAAAGACCAGCAAGACCCGTCGGGCCCAGCAGGAACGGCAAAGCAAGCCTTTCGCCAAACAGTTCGATGGATAAATCAACGCCGCTTACCCCATTCAGCGGCCGAGGGAGAAAAGATAGATCGGAAAAAGCGGCCTCATTGCGCTGGAGCGTTATTTCGTCCTCGGCACCGCCATCTGCGAAATCAAATACCGGCTTTGGTAATGCCCGGCTGGCCAATAGCCGCATCTGCGCCACATTATAGGCCTTGCGACGCCAAGCAGACACGTTCACCATCCCCATTTATTCATTCGTCGATGATGCTCGACGTTGCCCTTAAAGGTGATGAAGCAAAGCCCGTTTGTCTATCAAAAAAAGCCACCATCTTTCAAAAAGTCTTTTAGCATGTGACATTAACCGTTGAAGCGGTAACCCTACTTCCTTGGTCAACGCGGTATTGGAGAGTTTATAATGATCGAAGACCCGCCCCTCATCCGGCGTAAAGCAACGGTGCGACGTCCCACGATCGAGCAAGTGGCAGCCTTTAGAGGTATTCCTACGGGATTTGTCGCCGATGCGTTGGGTGGGCGCGGCGCGATGACCTACACCATCAAACCGGTTATCACGGCGCAGCACCTCCTCTGCGGTGTGGCGCTTCCGGTTGAGTGCGGTCCCGCCGATAATCTGGCCCTCGCAATGGCGCTGCCTCACGTCCAACCGGGCGATGTGGTTGTCGCCTCGACCGATGGATTTATGGCGACGGCGGTGACCGGCGATCTCGTGCTCGGCATGATCCGGAATTTGGGCGGCGTTGGCTTCGTGACCGATGGTGCCGTGCGCGATATTCCGGGCATTGCCGATATGGGACTACCCTGCTTCGCAGCGGGCGTAACGCCGAACAGTCCGGTCAGAAACGGACCGGGCGCGATAAATCTTTCCATCGTCTGCGGTGGCGTTCACGTCGATGCAGGCGACATCATCATCGGCGATCTCGACGGGATCGTCGTTGTGCCCTTTGCCATGATTGAACAAACCATTGAACGTCTAGAAAAAGTCAAAGCAGCCGAAGCCGCGTTGCTGCCGAAAATTCAAGGCGGGCTCGGAATCCCAGATTTCGTCAAAGACCTGGGGAAGCGGACCAAGACCATTCTGATCTCATGAGAGGCGATAATCGCGGATACCATTGTCGCGAAATAGTTTCCGCTTTTCATCCCTACTGCACCCGCTCGTCGCCCAATCGAGCACCTCGACCCAGGCCGGATAGGCTCCGGCCAATTCGGATACCGGCCAATCGCCACCATACATAAGCCGGTCAAAGCCAAAACACGATATGACATGATCGATATAGGGACGTAATTGCTCGCGCGTCCAAGAGGTATGATCCGCCTCGGTCGTCACGCCTGATAATTTGCATACGATATTCGGCAACTCAGCCAACTCCCGCAGCTGGCGCGCCCAAGGCTCCATCTCGCCCGTTTTGATGCTAGGCTTGGCAATATGATCCAGAACAAAGAAAACATCAGGGCATTGTTTGACGAAGCGGATCGTATTTTCTAATTGGTGATGAAAAATACACAAATCAAACGAGAGATTATATTTCGTCAATAACCGCGTCGATTCGATAACTTCCGGGCGTAGCACCCAGTCCGGGTCCGGTTGATTTTGGATCAAACGCCGAATGCCGCGCACAATCTTCAAATCCGCCAATTGCGCCATTTCCGCCTCGATAGCGGCACCCTTCTCCATCGGCAAACAGGCCACACAGCCTTGAATTCTGGGGTCCTTATCCGCGAGGCTTTGTACCCAGCGGCCCTCATCCACATAATCGGGCAGATCAACATCGACCTCGACAAACACGATTTTATCGACCACATAGGGGGACGCCATCGCGCAAAGGTCATCTACCGTCCAGTCGCGCAGCAAAGAGGGCGCATTTTTTGCCCACGAATACCGAAAACGCTGGGTATCCAGTAAATGCACATGGGTATCGACAATAGGAAAATCGATCATCGCTCACCTCAGTCGTCGCTTGCTCTATAACAAGGATGATTATTCCTAAACAGCGCAAAGGACCTTTGCAACGAGCAAGGCAGCCTTTAGGTGAATGGAAAAAGATGTGCTGACCGCCTTTGACATCAATTCGAGAAATTATTCACAGCCGTCCACTGATCCGAGCTGAGCTGACTGTTCACACAAACCGAGGCTCCTCAATTTGGATTGACAGAGGCGTCTAAATTGATGATACAAACGCTTGTTAGCAAGTGAGGCTCGCTGTGGGCCTGCCTCCTGAATGTCGGTCGTGCGGTTCCGGCGATGATGCTGATAAAGCCAACAGCGATTTTCGAGTTAGGAGCCGCCATGCTTCGTCATATGTGCGCTTATATCTTTTCGTTTTTCCTTCTGGTTTCGGCAGCCTCGCCGGTTTTAGCGGCGAGCGAAAGCATTACGGTGTTTGCAGCAGCATCGCTAAGGGAAGTTTTAGAAGAAGCGGGTAAATCGTTCACGGCTTCGGGTGGCCCAGAGGTCAAGTTTTCGTTTGCGTCCTCCTCTGCGATCGCCAAGCAAATCGAAGCAGGCGCGCCAGCAGATTTATTCGCTTCTGCAGACCTGAAATGGATGGACTATGTCACTGATAAAAAATTAATCCAAGCCGATACGCGGGTTAACCTCCTCGGTAATACGCTCGTTATTGTGGCACCCGCAAGCAGTAGTTTGGATCGTTTGCCCTTAACGACCGAGGCGATCGCAAAGGCGCTCGGGGATGGTAGGATCACCACGGGTGAAGTCAATTCGGTGCCCGTTGGTATTTATGCCAAGGCAGCTTCGCAGAAGTTAGGCATATGGGATGTGATCGAAAAGCACCTCGCGCAAGCCGAGAACGTAAGAGCCGCATTGAAATTTGTAGCATTGGGTGAGGCACCGTTAGGGATTGTCTATTCTACCGACGCGAAGGCAGAAAAAGCTGTCAAAGTTGTGGCGATCTTCCCCGAAGATAGCCACGATCCGATCATTTATCCCTTTGCTGTGACAACAGCAGCAAAAGGCGATGGCGCAAAGAAGTTCCTTGAATATTTAAAAACACCAGCCGCGACCGCCATCTTCGAAAACGCTGGGTTCCCGATCCTGGTCAGACAAAGTCAATGAGCGAGGGTTCCTCCTTTGTTGAAAATCAGCGCGAGAAACCAACGGCGGGGGCGCGACGTTGATATCGTCAAAGGGCAAACGAAGGGATTACCGTTCGGGCAACATCTTTGCTACTCAAAATGCAGCACTGGGTTTGCAAATGGATGGGTCGAAAAGCATTTTTTAGGCACTCTCTATTTTGTATCAGCGTCACAAACTTCTGAGATCAATGAGGATGTTTCAGCCTTTTGATGATTGAGAGTTTGCCATGCCAGATATCAACGCCGAGCCAACCACATCCCACGTCGTCGTGGCTGTTTTTGACGGTCTTAGACCAGACCTAGTGAGACCCGACCTCACTCCCAATATTTTGCGGGTTGCCGCAAAGGGGGAGTGGTTCAGGCAAGCGCGAAGCGTGTTTCCGTCGGTCACGCGTGTAGCAACAACCTCGATTGCGACGGGTGCACCCCCTGCAGCCCACGGTATCGTCGGCAATATGTTTTATTTCCCCGAAATTTTAAAAGATCGGATTTTTGACACGAGCAAAGCGTCAGATATCCATGCGGCTGAAGCGGCTTTGGAAGGGAATTACGTAACAGCGGCGACGTTTGGCGACCAGCTCGCTAAAGCTGGGAAGTCACTCGCCGTTGTCCACACCGGCTCGGCGGGCTCAGCGCATTCTATTAATCCACGCGCCAAAGCCAATGGGCACTGGACCTTCTCGATTCATGGCGAAATGGCTACTCAAACCCCCGAGGCCGTGCGCGAAGCAATCGAGCGTCTGGGGCCCCTTCCGGCCAAGGAATTACCCAAATTAAAAGATCAGGATTATGCCGCCCGTGTGATGACCGATATTGTCTTGCCGAGGCGGCCTGATGTGTCCTTGATCTGGTTCAGCGAACCCGACACTTCATTCCACTTCCTTGAAATTGGCTCCGAGGGTTCGTTCGCGGCGCTAAAAAACGCCGATCGTGCTTTTGGAACCATCCTCGATACAATCGAGGCTATGCCGGACGCTGATCAATTCGCTATTCTTGTTGCATCCGATCATGGGCAAATCTCTACCCACGCGGCTTTGCCGCTTTTTGAACAGGCCAATGCAGCGGGTTTTTCCGTCGGCCTCGGAAATCAATTGGTTGGAAACGCATTTGCGGCCACCAGCGGGTCAAGTGGAGAGGTCCGTGGGCTATCGGCTTCCGATGCGGAGGTCGAAAAGATGGCCCATTGGCTGATGGAGCATCCCGATGTGAGCCACGTTTTTTCGCGCGATAAGAATGGGGTCGATGGTATGATTGACGGCACCTTATCGCTCAAGGCTTTGGGGCTTGATCACCCACGCGCGGCCGAATTAATGTTTATTCTACGCTCCGATTTGTCCCATGACATTTACGGTTTGCCCGGGTTAGGTTTGCTGATGCCCGGGGATGTCGCCCCCGGGGGAGGATATCACGGCGGCGTTAACCCGCATGAATTGAACACGGTATTGATCGCCTCGTCCCCTGCGCATTTCTCGAACGGTACCGTCAATCATCGTCCCGCCGGCATTATCGATATTGGCCCTACCCTCCTTGATTTGCTGGGTGTTGAGAAGGCATCGACCATGGTTGGGAAAAGTCTAGCGCGCACTTCGGATGCTGAGCCAACATTCGTCAGGTTGGAAGCGGGCAAAGGGAGTTTTGAGCAACAGATCGCCCTTATGGACGACGATGGACGACGTTTCATCCTGCATGGTGGGCAAGAATAATCCCTTCCGGGCATACCTCTGCGACATGCAATCGTCATCGTCACGTCAAATGCGCGTCGTGAATCGTCGCCAAATTGACGACCAATACTTCTCAATCCATGAACTAAGGATCTTCCAATGATTAACATCACCCGTCGCACTGCACTCGCCGGATTAGCAGCGCCTTTCATTATGCCGCGCTTTGCGCTTGCTCAAGCCGATAACCGCCCGTCCATCGTCATTGCTGTTCAAAAAACGGCCAATTCCAACACCCTTGATGTGTTGCGGGAACAATCCAACGTTGGTGAGCGGATCTTCTTCTCCTCACTTTGGGAAGGCTTGATCGGCCGCGACTGGTTAAATGGCCTTGGCCGCGTTCCATTGCTTGCTACCGAATGGCGCCGTATCGATGACACAACGGTTGAGCTTGATCTCCGTAAGGGAGTGAAGTTCCACAATGGCGACGAAATGACCGCGGAGGATGTGGCCTTCTCGTTCGGTCCCGACCGCATGTTTGGCGACACCTTGCCATCGGCCAATCCAAAGACCTTGCCGTATAGTGAACGAATTCCGGGTCTTGGTACCAAAGAAGTACCGCCTGAAGTGTTCGGCGTTGCCCGTCGCTCATGGCCGAATCTAATCAAAGTCGAAATCGTCGACAAATATAAAGTTCGCTTCATTAACGGCTCGCCCGACGTGACGATTGAAGGCCGCATCAGCCGTTTCGGTTCGGAAATCATGAACCGTCGCGCGTTCGTTGAGGCCGGAAAATATATCGATTGGGCCCGCAAGCCGGTTACTACCGGCCCTTATATGGTGGCAGAATATAAGCCTGATCAGTCGCTCACCTATGTTGCGCATGATGACTATTGGGGTGGTCGCCCACCCATCAAGCAGATTAAGTTTGTTGAAGTGCCAGAAGTATCAGCCCGTGTGAACGGATTGTTTGCTGGCGACTTCCATTTTGCTTGCGATATTCCACCGGACCAAATCTCGTTGATCGAGAAAAATCCAGCCTTTGAAGTCCAAGGTGGCACGATCCTCAACCATCGCATCACGGTGTTTGATAAGACCTATCCTGCGTTAGCCGACGCCCGCGTTCGGCGCGCGATGACACACGCGATTGACCGTCAGTCGATCGTCGAATCCCTTTGGGCAGGCCGTACCGTGATCCCGAAGGGTCTGCAATGGACCTATTATGATGATATGTTCATTAATGATTGGGAAGTTCCAGCCTTTGATCCAAAGCTCGCGCAAAACCTTTTAAAAGAAGCCGGCTATAAAGGCGAAGTGATCCCTTACCGGTTGCTGAATAATTACTACACCAATCAGGTACAGACATCGCAGGCACTGGTTGAAATGTGGAAGTCTGTGGGTCTCAATATCGAAATTCAAATGAAAGAAAACTGGTCGCAGATTATGGAACGGACGCCAACGCGCGGTGTTCGTGATTGGTCCAACTCAGCCCCGTTCAATGATCCTGTGTCCTCGATTGTTAACTCGCATGGTCCGAATGGTCAGGCTCAGCAAATTGGCGAATGGACCAACACCGAGTTCAACGGTCTTTCTAACCAGCTTGAAACATCAACGGATCGCGCGAAACGCAAAGAAATTTTCCGTCGTATGCTGACGATCGCGGAACGTGAAGATCCTGCCTACACCGTTCTTCACCAGAACGCGACCTTCACCGCCAAGCCTAAAGCCATCCAATGGAAATCAGCCCCAGCTTTCGCAATGGATTTCCGCAAGGGCAATTTCTCGCTCTAATCGCTCTTTAAAGGGCCACGCCTCATGGTGTGGCCCTCTTTCGTTTTGCATTGATCGCAACACCTTGCCTTTCCGTGCTTCCAACACACAAATGCCTTGATCGGAAATTGAACCACTTCATGACAACGCC
>CANCAR010000014.1 GCA_947374125.1 Hyphomicrobiales bacterium
AGGGCCGCTACGTCACCCGGCGTTATTGGGGTGGTTCTTCGCCGACGCCGTTACAATTGACGCGGAGCTATAGCGGAAAGGATTTTGGCCTTGTTCGCTAAATTTTCCACGAAAGCCCGCGAGCTCGAGCCGGAATTATTTATTCCGTATACGCGGCATGTGACCGACACCATTATTGGCTTGCGATCAGGCGCGATGATGTCGGTCTTCAAGATCGATGGGTTGTCGTTTGAAACACGTGACGCGGCAGAGCTCAACAATTGGGTTGAAGCCATGAATGTGTTTTTCCGATCAGTGGTGGATGAGCGGCTGTTGTTTTGGACGCATATCATTCGGTCGCGGGATCAATTTTATCCGCATGGTCGGTTTCGTTCTCAGTTTTCTGAGAAACTCGATCAGGATTATGCCGAGCGCATGGCCGGGGAACAGCTCTACCGGAATGATTTGTTTTTGACGGTCTTATGGCGTCCAGACATCGATGTGATCTCAAAAATCGAAGAATTGATGGCATTTGTCCAAAGAAGGCCAAAGAAAACCAGTCTCCAGCAAGAGGATACGGTCGAGAAGATTAATCAATTATCGATTGAAATTTTGACCCGTTTTGAAGCGTTAGGGGTGAGGCAGCTCTCGCTTGAGGAACGGCGTGGGCTAATGTTTTCTGAACCGATGGAATTTCTGCATCGGATCATTTCCGGTTCATGGCGCGAATTACCGCTGGTGAGCGGTGTGATGGCATCGGCACTCTACACGGATCGGCTTATTTTTGGCCGTGAGACGATCGAGGTGCGCGAACCCGGTCAGACTAAGTTTATCGGCGGCTTTGGGTTTAAGGAATATCCAGATCGAACCAAGCCCGGGATGTTGAACGATATTTTAGCCGCACCTTTTGAGTTTGTTTTAAGCCAATCTTTTGGACTTGTTGGAAAATCCGTCGCGCGGGATATGTTGACGCGCAAACAAAACATGATGATCTCGTCGCAGGATCGCGCTTTTTCGCAAACCGCTCAATTAAGCCAAGCGCTTGATGATTTAGAGAGCAATGCGTTTGTGATGGGTGAACATCATTTTGCGATCTATATCGCGGCCTTTTCAATCAAAAATTTACAAGAATACATGGCCAAGGCGCGCAATATGCTGGCGTCTGGCGGCGCGGTTTTGGCACGCGAAGATTTGGCGATTGAGGATGGATTTTGGGGGCAATTACCCGGCAATACCAATCGGCGGGCGCGGTCTGGTTTGATTACCAGTCGTAATTTTTCTGCCCTGTCATGTTTTCATACCCATAGCCAAGGTCAGCGTCACAACAACCACTGGGGCGATGCTACAGCGCTTTTAAAGACGCGGAGTGGATCGTCCTATTATTTTAATTTTCATGTTCACGATTTAGGTCATACCTTCATTTGCGGCCCGTCTGGATCGGGCAAAACGGCGATTATGAATTTTCTGCTGTCGCAAGCGGAAAAGCATGACCCGCAGATTGTGCTATTTGACAAAGACAGGGGTTCGGAAATTTTTATCCGAGCTTTGGGTGGTTCCTATTTAACGCTCAAAAATGGCAGACCTACTGGGTGTGTGCCTTTGAAAGCCTTAAGAGTTGAAGACGAGAATGACCGGGCTTTTTTATCGTCTTGGCTCAAAAAACTTGTCGTACGTTCGAATTATGAATTAACGCCGGATGAAGAGCGGCAGCTCGAAAACGCGTTGATTGGTTTGGCTGATTTACCCATTCATCAACGCACGCTCACGGCGGTTTATAGCGCCTTGGATTCAACCGTGATCGATGGCGTTGCCGCCAGGCTTCACCGTTGGGTGAGGGGGCAGGCACTGGGATGGGTCTTTGATGAGCCCGACGATACGATTGGCATGGATAATCGTGTTCTTGGTTTCGATATGACCGATTTTTTAGGCAATGCAGAAATTCGAACGCCGCTCATGATGTATTTGTTTTTGCGCGTTGAGCGGTTGATTGATGGTCGTAAAATCATCATCGCGATTGATGAATTCTGGAAGGCTTTAGGCGATGACGCCTTTCTGGACTTAGCTCAGAATAAATTGAAGACGTTTCGTAAACAAAATGGCGTGATGGTGTTTGCGACTCAATCGCCGGCCGACGCTTTAAATTCGCCAATCGCCCATACGATCATCGAGCAATGCGCGACCCAGATTCATTTTGCTAATCTTCGTGGCGAGCGTTCTGATTATGTCGATGGATTTGGTCTCTCCGATCGGGAATTTGATCTGCTGTCGCACGAAATGGAGCCGAAGCAGCGTGAGTTTATTGTCAAGCAGGACCATCAGTCAGCAGTATGTCGGTTGGATTTACGCGGCTTTGATGACGCTTTGAAGGTTCTCTCAGGTCGGACGTCGAACATCGATGTGATGGACGAGATCATCGCGTCCTATGGGAGCGATCCCGACCGTTGGCTTCCCGAATTTTATCGACGCTCGGGGAGCCAATAATGGGAGACATTCTTTTATTCCGCAGATCCGTTTCAAAGACTTCATTTGCACCCCCCACATTTGGGCCGAGTGAGGTTAATCGTGCATCCCCTCGTTTAACAGACGATGGCGGTAATGCCGCTTACGACCAAGGCGATGGGGCGCGATTGCTCGCAAAATTCGATGCGATGATGGAGCGATTAAACCAAGCTATTCGCGAGCAGGGAGGCCAATATCATGATTAGGGCAAGTGTTTATCTTCTCGTTTGGTCGGTCTTCGGCTTATCGCCGCTTTATGCGCAGGGTATTCCTGTTTTTGATCCCTCAGCCTTTGCCAAACAGGTCGAGCAGATCGCACAATTGACCCAACAATTATCGACCATGAAGCAGCAATTATCGCAGCTTGAATCCTTGAAAGGGGCTTTAACCGGGTTCAACACGATGGGCTCGATGTCTACTTCGTTGGATTCGTATGGAATGCGACAGGCGCTACCGAATGATTTTGGCGGCGTCGAGCAACTCTTGAACGGAAATGGATCTGGTAATTACGGTACTCTTTCGAAAGGCTTCGTGGACAATAATGCTCGTTATACGCCCCCTGGCGATACCTATTATGAGCAGGCCGTGCGCGATGCACAGGTCAGCAATGCTGGCGAGCAAACGCTTGGCCAATCCATGTATGACGCTGCATCCAAGCGCATGGACGGTATTTCTCAACTGAGGGATCAGATTTCGCAATCGTCTGACGTTAAAAACACGCTGGATTTATCGGCACGCCTTCAAGTCGAATTAGCCTATTTGCAGCTTGATATGTTGCGAATGCAGTCGCTTCAGATGGTCCAGACTGCGAATGAAAAAGTTCAACGCGAGAAGGATAAAGAGCAGGCTTTAGCCAATATTGAGGCTTTTTCCCAACGGGTTAGCCAAAAATGAATATTTTTCAATCGATTGATGATCATATTCAAGCTCCCCTGAACGCGTTTATCACGACGGGTGTGGCGAATGTCGCATCCGCTATTTCCGGCCCCTTTAAAACGGCGACCTTGCTCTATGTGATGTTGTTTGGCCTAGCAATTGTCGTTGGTCGCAGCAGCGCTTCAATGTCTGAGTTTATGAACCAGGTCTTTAAACTATGCATCATTACGATGCTGATTCAGGGCTCGAGTAATCTGGGTCGGAGTACGGGGTCGGCGTATCAGGAATACGTTGTTGATTTATTTTTCAAGACTTTGCCGGGTCAATTGGCCGACGCCCTCAATGTTCAGTCCGGCCAACCGAGCATTAATGGCGGCCATTATTCGATTGGTCAGAGTTTTGATACGGTTTTGAATAATGTTGCCGAAAAAATTTCCCAGATGTGGAAAAATTCGAGCTATTTCGAAATTGGTTTCTACCTCAATATTATCGGCTTTATCTTTACGATCGTATCGATTGCCTATGGGTTTGTCGTAGCGCTTCAAGCCGAAGTAGCCTTGTCGGTTTTGATGGCGATCGGCCCGATTTTCATTGCGCTTTATTTATTTCAGGCGACGCGAGAGTTTACGGGGAGGTGGCTCGGACAGGTTTTAAATTTTGTCATTCTTCAGGTGCTAACGGTTGTTTTATCGGTCTTAACCGCGTCCATTTTTACAAATTTCATATCAGCCATGGGGGGGTCGGGTTCAGGTTCAATCAAACGGGATTACGCCATCAAGGGAGGAGGGGCTGCTGTTGTTTATTCTTCCAATCTGGCCGCTGACGCGATGGCGACATCCTTGGGTCTCGTCTGCATTGCCGTTGTGATTATCTATTTATATTCGCAATTACCTCATCTCGCGAGCTCATTAGCCGGTGGCATGGCGTTGCACGTCAATAAGGCCTCTAGGGCAATCGTGGGTAATCCAGGGGCAATGATCGGTACGGTAGCAGGTGGCGCGGTTGGTGCAGCAGCAGGAGCTTTATTTGGTTCGGGTGCTGGAGCAGGGGCTAAAAAAGGTGCAAGTCTGGGTGCAAAAGCAGGATATCGCGCCGCGAGGGAGCCGTTCCGATGAGCCGGTATGGTTTAATCTCCCACTCGCCAATGAAGTCGTGGATCCATTCTATTATTGGATTGGTCTTTGTTTTTGGTCTTTCGGGCTGCGGAACCCTAATCTCGAAAGCACCTCCAACCTGTGATGGATTCACCCGTCGGCCGCTTAATCCTTCTCTTTGGGACGTTAGAACAACGTTTGGTTCTTTAACTGAACCTTCTGACGTTAAAAAATCCTTTCAAATGAGCCGCTCTTTGAGTGGGGCAGGGGTGAGACGTTTTGTTCGTGTCGATCCAGCGATTGCGTTTCTAGAGATCCCTCATTCGGGTGTTGCGGTTCTACGCACCTCTTATGATTCGTGCGGATCGCCATCATGATCGATTCCGCTGATCTCAAAACCTATTTTGATAATGCGCGGTCTTTCGAGCGAGATCGGCTAAGTGAAGCGTTAAAACAACGCAATTTGGCTTTTGTGGTCGCGGTTATTGCGCTTCTCCTTTGTGTGGGATTGGTGGTCGCTCTCATTGCTTTAACGCCCCTGAAGACGGTTGAGCCCTTTGTGATCCGTGTCGATAATGCGACTGGCTCCGCCGATGTTATTGCCGGATTAAATTCGGCCGGGCCGGTGAGTTACGACGAGGCAGTCACCAAATATTTTGCAGCCCGCTATGTCGCTTCACGCGAAAATTATTCGGCTCTCGAAGCCGCCTCAAATTTTAGGGTCGCGGCTTTGATGTCGAGTCCCGATGAGCAGGGGCGGGTATCGGCGGCAACAAAAGCATCCAATCCAGACTCGTATCAGGCGCAACTTGGCAAGTCTGGCGTCGTTGTGGCGACGGTAAAATCAATCTCCTTATTGGACAAAAACGTTGTTCAGGTTCGATTTGATCGTGAAATTCGTCAAAATGATCAGCGTAAAATCTCCCATTGGATCGCGACACTCACTTTTACCTACACGACAGCGACAATTTCATCGAATGATCGGTTGATTAATCCGCTGGGCTTTGTCGTGTCCAATTATCGCTTGGATGCGGAGGCCGTACAATGAAGAGGCTGATCGATCTCATCAGCGCTGTGGTCGGTTCCGTTGCCCTGTTAGCTGGGCTAGTGAGCCCGGTCTTTGCGCTTCAAACGCCTAAAAATGGGGCTCATGATGATCGGGTCAAGCTTGTCGTTTATGACCCTGCTAATGTCGTGAAAATCGTTGGCGTTATTCGCATTTCAACCCAGGTGCAGTTTGCCGAAGGCGAAGAAATAGCCCAAGTAGCGATTGGGGATGCGGTAGCGTGGGATGTTGCTCCCGCAGGCAATATTTTATTCTTGAAGCCGCGCGAGAAATTTCCTCAAACCAATTTGCAAATTGTCACCACGCGGGCGGATGGGCGTAAGCGATCCTATCAGTTTGAATTAACGGTTCGCGATGGCGCGGCGAGTGTTGCTAGTGATACCTATTTTCTGGTCAAATTTGATTATCCGAACGACGAAGATGAGCGTCGAAAGGTCGAATTAGAACAGAAGAAGGGCAATTCCGACGCTGAAAAGGCCGATCTGGTATTAAATTACCATGAAGCCCACGGTCCGCGTAATTTTGCCTACTCGGCGCAAGGTGCTTCCGCCTTAGAGCCTGCGACCGTTTATGACGATGGCAAAGCAACCGTTTTCCGTTTTGAGGGCAATTCAGAAATCCCTTCGATTTATGTCGTTAATTCTGATGGTTCGGAAGGCTTAATCAATAAGGCGATTGAAGAGGATATCGTGATCGTTCAAGCGATTGCGCAAAAATTCATTTTGCGCCGCGGCTCTGATGTTTTGTGCATTTACAACGAAGCTTTCAACAAAATGGGCGTTAATCCTGGAACAGGAACCATAAGCCCAAGCGTCGTTCGAACCCTTAAAACCAAGGGTGCAAAATGACTGAGCCAGTAACGAATACCGTTAGCAACGAACCGATACAACCCGCTGAAAAGGAGCGTGGGACGGCGGAAGTGCGTGCGACGCGAACGCCTATCCCACTTGGTCAAGCGTTGTTATTTGGTGCTATTTTATTGGCTGTATCGATTTTTTATTATGTTCTGCCATTTAGTAAGCCAACTGACCAGCAGCCATCTACTGCTGCGGTTCGTCAGATTGTTCAATTTGAACCCCCACGGGAAGAAGCTCCAAAACCCGTTGAAAAACCCGCTACCGTCATGCCAGTTCCGGTTACGACTGCGCCTGTTCCCAAGCCGGTCGATGACGAGCTGACTAAACTCTTGGAATCGGCCAAACGAGCTCCCGTTTTAAAATGGACGAAGCAAGGAGTGGGATCCCAAATTGGTTCAACGACGGCATCGGCTCTTGGCCCGCAGGGTTTAGGTGTGGTCGCACCCCCATCAGCCTATCCGTCTTTAATTTCGTCGCCGAGTGGCGCTAATGTCAATGATTTGCAAGCCAAGATGGTGCCTACCAAATTAGAGGGCGTTCGGGCGGGCTATTTAGGCAATCGCAATTTCATTTTGGCAATGGGCGCTTCTGTTCCCTGCACGCTTGAAACGGCGATGTCGTCCGATCAGCCTGGCTTTGTTTCGTGCCGGGTGACGAGGGATATTTTATCGGACAATGGTCGGGTCGTTTTATTTGAAAAAGGGACCCTGATTGTTGGCGAATATCATGGCGCGCTCAAGCGTGGTCAATCGCGGCTTTTTGTGCTGTGGACGAGGGCTAAGACGCCTAAGGGCGTGATTGCGGATCTGTCATCGCCGGCGACCGACGCGTTGGGTCGAGCCGGGTTTGACGGCGATATCGACACGCATTTCTTCGAGCGTTTTGGTGCTGCCCTCTTATTGTCGGTTGTGAGCGATGCGGTCGCAAGTGCGGGCAATAATTCGAGTGGCAATGGCCTTCAAACGAACAATACGCAATCGGCAGGCAAAGATGCTGCCTCCATCGCAGTCGAACAATCCATCAATATTGGTCCGACCTTGACCAAGAACCAAGGTGAATTGGTCAATATTTTTGTCGCCCGTGATGTCGATTTTTCCAATCTCTATCAACTTAAGGTCGTCGAAACCTCTTCACAAATTGTTGATCGGGCGCATTCAGGCGATTTCGAACGGCCCGCAAAATGAGAAAACGGATGAGACAGAGATTTTCTAAATTTATCATCATTTCTATGGTGATCGTCGCGGCCTTCTCTCTCGGGTCGCGCGCGTTTGCTGATGACGATTCCGATTTCAAAAAAGCGTTTCGCGATTTGGAGGGTAAACCCGCCGTCTCAACGGAATTAACCGACGAGCAAAAAGCTATATTGGCGCGAGCGGCAGCAAAAAAGGCGGCTCTTGCTGAGGCCGCAGCCCTAGCCAAAGCGCAGAAAGCGGCACACGATCAAGAATTAGCCGACCACATTCGTCAAAAGGCTGAAGCGGACAAGATCGCGCGCGCCAAAAAGGCGGAAGAAGCGGCTCAAAAATTGGCCAATGCCAAAGCCGAAAAAGTCGCGGCCGCACAGCGTGAGAAAGAAGCGCGTGAGGCGAGGCTCAAAGAGCAAAAGGCGCAAGCGTTGCAGCGTCAAGCGGAAGCCAAAGCACAGGCAGAAGAAAAGCGTGCGGAGCTCAACGCTAAGCAAGCTGAAGCCATAAAGGGTGATAGTGGCACCCAAGCCATGGCGTCGACCAATGCCACTGCCAACCCTAAAACAACCGCCATTGGGCTCAAAGCCATATCCAAAATTCGGGCGACCGAGAACAGAGCGAACGGAATACCCGGACCTAATGGACGATACACGGTAAAGAGCGGTGACGATCTCCAGGCTGTCTTAACGCGCTGGGCCAATCAAAGCGGATGGACGGTGCAATGGAAGAGTGATTATGCGTTTGCCATCGTAGGCAATGCAGGGTTTGGACCCGAGTTTAAGTCGGCCGTGCAAGGTCTGATCGATGCGATGCAAGAGGCTCGCCCGGCTCCCGCCGTTGATCTTTATCCCGATAACAAAATGGTCGTCGTTCTGGACGGCCTGACAGCGGTGAGGTGAACCCATGCGTAATCTATTCCGGTCCTCATCGATCCTTGCTGTTAGTGTTGCCTTAGTGGCCTGCACGGGCACAATCCGAACCCAAGGCGAGCTTGATCTCTCGCATATCCAAGCGGAAGAGGCGTTGGCGCAAGCCCGATCAACGGCGAATGATGATCCCACAGGCCCGGTACGCGTCAGAAGCGGCGTCTATCTCGCTGGAGCGACCACGCCTCTTGATGGGGCAGGGAAGTTGCCTGTGGCGCTACGCAATAAGAACGTTGTGTTTGTTTCGGCCTTTAGCCTTCAGTTCCGTGAGATTGCTGATTTGATCTTGAAGCAAACTGGCGTGCCTGTTTCGTATCGAGGCAATCCGCGGACGGTTGCCGGCGCGCTGCCTTCTGCGTCATCGAGCCCATCGGCATCAGCGGGAAGTGTCATATCAACACCTCCGACCGTCAATGGGGTGACGGCTGCTCAGCGCGCGCAAGAAATGGCGAGCGCGGGCGCATCGGCCTCCTCGATTCCGGGCGATGTACCGACGGGAACCATGGTTCTCAACTATGAGGGTAGTTTTTCGGGGCTCTTGACCCTGATCGCGTCGAATTATGGGCTGAATTGGACCTATCGCGACGGTATCATCGAATTTGCCACCACGCAGACGGCGACGTTTAACGTCCCTGCCTTGGCCGTTTTGAATAAACTCTCCTTTACGCTTGAAGGCGGTGTGCAAAACGCGGGCGGATCGGGTGGGTCTGGTCCGCAACAGACCGGCGGATCATCCCAAAAAGCATCGACCGATATGGCCGTTGATGTCTGGAAAGATTTGACGTTAACGCTCAAAAATCTCGTCGGCGCAGAAGGCACGATCGATATATCCGGATCGACGGGGACCGTCACGGTCAATGCGCCTGTTGGCGTCGTGGCTCAGGTCAAATCATATTTGACAGAAATCAACAAACAGCTCTCACGCGCCATCAAAATGGACATTGCCGTTTATGCCGTCACCCTCAAGCAAGGTGATGACTATAATCTCTCGGTCGGCGCGGTAAACGCAGGCACGGAAGTAGGCACCGTCATAGGCTCGGGTGGGGCGAGCGCTGCCAGCACGGCGGCTTCAATTTTGGCGAAAGCGACGTCTTCGACGAGCAATGGGTTTGGTGCGGCGATCATCAATCCGAACTCGGAATGGAACGGGACGAACGGCGTCTTTAAAGCGCTTTCGTCGCGGGGCGATGTTTCGATCGTCACATCGGCAACAATTACGACGTTAAACGGCATTGAGGCACCGTTCCAGGTGACGAATACGCGCGATTATGTCTCGCAAGTCTCGACAACCACTACGGGATCGACAGGTTCAAACACGCAAACCACCTTGACCCCATCCTCGGTCACAACGGGCTTCACCTTTTATGTCGTCCCGCGCGTCGATAATAATGGCATTGTTCAATTGCAATATGGCATGAACCTCTCGGAACTTATCGGGGCGAACAATGGCTTTGATACGTTCACCACTGGCGGCCAAACCGTCCAGTTGAAGAACGTGGATTCCCGCAATTTTGTGCAGCAAGCAGCCGTACCGGCGGGTGGCACACTGATCTTGACGGGCTTTGAGCAAAAGAAAGCCAGCCAGTCGGACAGCGGCACAGGGGATTATTTTTTCCCCCTCTTTGGCGGCGGCAAAACGGCTTCAACTGGTCGGCAAATCATCATCATCTCGATCACACCAAAGGTCACGAGTTTTGGCACGCCGAGGTCACTCGAATGAAACCGTCGGATCCGCACATCGCAAAAATTGGCAAAGCTAAATTTGCCTTAGGCCTAAATTGGCTTCAAGGCGCTGCCAATCCTGTTGATGCGCGGAAATTAGCTTCATCGAATGGCGCGTCATCCTTTGCGTTTTTTAAGAGCGTTGACGACATTGTCCAAACGGGTTTCAACCCGAAGGCGGATAAGGCCTATCAGCATATCGCAGCACTGGCGCCGAATGTCGTCGGCGCGTTGCAATCGGGCTCGATCGGCGTCTATCGGATCGATGGTCTCTTTTGGCTGATTGGATCGGCCAATGGGGCGATCGAGTCCGACACGGATCGCGTTTTTAAAGATCAAGACGCGCTGATTGAAGCCTTAATCCCCTTCCGGGATAGTACCGAAAAAGTCAGCTTTTTTGGTCCAGAGGAGATTTTTAGTTCACTCGGTATTGATGCGGGAAAAGAACGATCCCTTGAAGCGCTCCCGCTTAAAACCAAATATCGCCTTCAACCCCTCGATCCATTTGCTTCGATCAAGCGGGTCTTGCCCTTTGCGGCGGCGCTGATCATCACGGCCTCATTGGGACTGATCGGCTTTAACATGCTGATGGTGGATGCTGAGCCGCCGGTGATTGTTCAAACCGTTGATGCGCCGGGTTTTGCGGGCCATGAATCAGGCTACGAGTTGGCGGAGATTTGTCTTTCTACCGTCCATGCGATTCCGCTGATCACGGCAGGTTGGGAGCGCAGATCCATTGCGTGTTCGGAGGGGCAACTCTCGGCTGTCTTTAAAAAATCTGCCAATCAAAGCCTGCCGTCACCGCTCGCCTGGCTGAGGCGTGGGTTAAACCAACAGGGATGGCCGATTGGTTCTTTGAGCGAAACCGATGAGACGACGGCGCTTTGGACGCTTGATCTAAGGCTTGCCAAAACGATCTGGCCAGTGGGTCTTGATGTGCCGACGATCAATGCGGCCTATCTCGCCAATTTAGCGGCGCGGCTCGATAATATTGGCTCTTCCCTCAAAATCGATAGTTTTGTCGACGGCGCGGTGAGCACGGTAAAAATCGAGGTGACGACGGAAAATGATCCCGCTTTGCTGATCCGTTCGATCGGTCCGATCAAAGGGATGCGGCTCGATAAAATCACCTTCGTCGACCGCAAAACGCTCATGGTCTTCCAGCTTTATTGGTTCAGATCAAAATCAGAGACACCCAATTTTGGACCAGCGCCGCTCACGCGCAGGCTCGGGCCTGATGTCATGGCGTTTTGGAAAGCACGGGGAGGCCCGTCTTGAGCATTCAAACCGCTATTTCTCGCGCTGACATTAACGAGATGAAGATGATTTTTCGTCTGGCTTCTGGTCTCGTCGAGACGGATCGCCGGTTGGATGGCGGACTCAAACGACACGTCAGTCTGGTGCTCGATGAAGCGTTAGAGATTCTGTTTCTATTCGAGATCGATGCTTTGAGCGGCGATGATCCGTTTTCAACCTTGAATGCGACACTCAACCCTTCTGCTTTTGAAACACAGGAGAACCCATCATGCTGAAACCAAACACTCGGTTCATCCTTGCGCTGCCGTTGAGCCTTTTAAGTCTCGCAGCCTTGGCTCAAACAGCGCCATCGCCCGATAAACTCAAACAATCGGGATTTGTCTCGCCGGATGGGAGCCTTGCTTCGGTCTTAACGCCGGAGCAAAAACAGGCGTCGGACGAGACTGCCGATCAAATCTTTCAAAACGAGATGCAACTCCGCGTCATTCAGTCGGAATTGGCGCTGGCCAAAGCCAAGGCTGAAATAGCCAAGCTCGGCCCTGAGGTTCAAACGGGCAATCCGCCTGTTGGAGTGGCAAAATCGATCAGTGTTGTGGCCAACCCAGCGACCATCACCACGAGTGCGATCCCAGCCCCGGTGAGCGCCTCGGTGGATAAGCCGAAGTTCGATACGGCTCTCGAGACCAGATTCAAAATCCTCACCATTATGGGCCCTGTCGATCAACTGGTGGCAACGCTCAAAATCGACCGATTGGGATCCATTCAGGTGAGAAAAAACGATTTAATCCCAACCTATAATGTAACCGTATTCGATATTGATCGCCGTAAAGTAAGTCTCAAAACATCAACGGGTGAGATCGTTTATATCCCGTTCATCTTGTAAAAACGTCAATTTACTGACGTTTTTACAGTAATTTTGTTGAGTAAAAGCCCTAAAAAGAGTAGTGTAAGTTAAACCTAACCCAACAGGAGCTTACCATGAAACCAATATTTAAACTTGCTGCATCAGTAACCTTTATCGCCTTCCTTGCCAGCGGCGCTGCCATGGCAAAATGTGCCCTCGCAGAAGACAGCGAACATTTCCATCTCGGCATGACCAAACATCATCACATTTATAGAGTAAACTCAGACCGATATTGTTTTTTGAAGCTCACTGATGAGGAAGATCCGACGTTCCGCGTCACCGGTCTATTTATCGAAAAGGACGCAAAACACGGTACTTTGACCGCAGAATTGCCGTCTCCATCGCCGGGTAACTCCTTTGTCTACGAAGCCAATCCTGAATTCAAAGGTGAGGAAATCGTGCTCGTCTATTTTGAAACCGAAAGAAACGGCAAGCCCTCAGAAACTCTCAAAAGCACATGGAGAATAACCGTCCAATGAAAAAGTTAATCATTATTTTGGCGCTATCCTTTACCGTTCTACCAACCGTTATATTTGGTGTTGGTCCCGCTCAAGCCTATGGAAGTGAAGATGGCGGTGGCGTGGCACACTCCTATGGCGACGCTGTCTCAAGGGCCGGCGATTGCGATTGTCGGGTTAGCTGGGGCGATGGCGACGTAACCCATCATGATCACGACGGGAGCACTACCGGCAGCTATGTTGGTCTCAATGTTCCCGGCCTTACGTGTGGCGGTGGCATTATGTTTCAAGCTGGATGGTGTCATGACGACGAGGGTAAGACCTATCAGGCGACGCCTGAAGAACCTCACGTCACAATCACCAACAATGACCCATGGGTAAACACTTCCGTCCACGACACGGTTACCCGCACGGTCACCAGCACCCATGCAACGGTCAATGGTGGGATTGTGTCGCAAAACGATCTCCTAAACCCACCCGGCACCTATTGCGGCCAAGACCTCACGGATGTCGGCGAACTCCTCGCCGGAAGACCCGTCATCCACAAATGCCACAACTAACCCTGCTCACGCTAAACCCCTTCTTCTTTTCGGTCTGCCAGAGGGGGGAGGGGGGAGAGGGGCAAACCCCCTCCCCCCAATCAATCAGGTTAAGGAAACCCGCTCGATGAATTTTTCCGATTTTTTGAACTGGGGCCGTAAGCAGTCCGAAAGCGTACCGGTCATTGTATCGGATCGCTTTGATGCGTCAGCACGACGGCTGATCGCCGACAGACTGATGGGTTCAGAAGAGTTGTCCGATGATGAATTAGAGCTTTTGCTCGAAGAAGGTGGTTCGACTCTTACCGATCAAGAGGGCTCGCGTTATTATTTATCCCGCGAAAGAGACCGCCGCACGATCTGCGTGCTTGAAAGCGGCGTGTTGTTGGTTACCCGCCAGCAAAGAGGAGAACTTCTCTGTCGCGATTTTTTAAGCCGGAGTGATGCTAAAGGCTTTAAAATCAGTCATGTCAAAATCGCCTCGCTCGAGCAGATTGGTGCGTTTTATAAGAAAAACAAATCGGTTCGACGCGAACAGGTCCATACCAAATTCCAAACTGCTCTTTATGATTTGATTCAGGATGCGGCTGCCGCGCGGGGTAGTGATATTCATATCAAGATCAAGCATGATAAAGCATCGATTGCTTTTACGATCCGGGGTAATTTCACGCAAATCAGCGAAATTCCGGCGGATGATGGCGAGCAATTATTGCGCGCGGCATTTAATAATTCGGGCACGGGCGATACCAATTATGTGCCAACTAAATTTAAAGCCAAACGGCTTGATCGCTCGCCGCGTTTTCAATTGCCAGAAGGCGTGCAAGCGCTGCGCTTACAGTTTTCCCCGTTGGACAATTCGGGGCGGGAACTGACCGCGCGGTTGATCTATTCCGATTTTGATCGACAACTGATGGATATTGACTCGCTTGGCTATGAAGAGTTTCAAGTTGAGGATCTAGCGGTTATGCGGCGGCAAGCCGATGGATTGATTTTGATTTCTGGACCAACGGGCTCGGGTAAATCGACGACGCTTAAAATGGCGCTCGAGCGCACGGGTCTTGAGCGGGGTGGCACGTCGAAGATTGTTAGTATTGAAGATCCGCCTGAATTTGAAATCAGAAATGCGTCTCAATTACAGGTCGAAACGAGCGATCGCGATGATGATCGGTTACAAAATTGGGAAAAGGCTTTTGCTGCACTCCTTAGGATGGCACCAAACATCACCATGGTCGGCGAAATTCGGGAACGGGTGGTCGCTAAACTGACCTTTAGCCTTGCCGAAACCGGGCATCTCACTTTTGCGTCTGTTCATGCCAATTCGGCGTTAGAAATTATTGATCGGCTGCGTGAACTTCATGTGAGCGCAATCAATTTATCGCGTCCCAATATGATTCAAGGTTTGATTGCCCAGCGTTTGGTCAGTGAACTCTGTCCGCATTGTTCGTTATCGTTGAGCGAAGCAGATGAACACTTACCTGGCTTTCTAAGTGCTTATTACGCGTCCATTGGCTCCGATCGCACCAAAAAAATGCGGTTTGTCAATAAAGTTGGCTGCGAGCAATGCGTCGTTCGTGATCGACGCGAAAAGATCATCATGGCTGGATATAAAGGCCGGATTGTCATCGCCGAAACCATTGTTCCAACCTTTGATCTTTTGACGGCTCAATTAGAAGGTCGCCATACCGATGTCACTCGTTATTGGTTGGAAACCCATAAGGGCTCCACGATGATGGAGCACGGTCTCTTTCGGGTATTAAGGGGCGAGGTTGATCCGCGTGATTTGCAAAAGGCCGGCGATGTCACGCGTCGCGTAGATCCTGAGCGGATTGATCGGTTATGGACCAGGTTCAAGATGGATCAGAATCATGTTTGACGCGATCATCGGACCGGGTTCCGCGTTGCGCAATCGTTATGAGTTGGCACCAGAAAAGCGGCGTCGGATATATGAAACGCTCTCGTCGATGCTCAAAAACGATATGACGCTTACCCAAAGCCTCGAAAGCCTGATCGATATCGCGCGTCGGGTTAAAAACCAAGGTCAAAGGGCCTTATTGGAACGCTGGCTCGTCCGCGTGGTCGATGGCCAATTGTTCGCGGTTGCGGCGGCTGAATTACCTGAAAGCGATCGGGTGATTTTATCGGCCGGCGAAGATGCTAATGGCTTGGCCGATATTTTGGAGCGTGTCCTATTTTTAGAAGATGCTCGTAAAGCCATGCGATCCGAATTGGTCAATGGCCTATCGAAGCCTGCAATCTTACTTTTTGCGACCATTGGTTTGATGGTGATGATTACCACGTCGATTGTGCCGGTTTATGCCGAGCAGATACCGATGGATCAGTGGAAAGGTTTGGCTTTAGCGCTCTCGGGGCTGGCTTATTTTACTGTCTATATTTTGCCTTTCGTCATTGTAATTTTCATGCTCGCCCTGATGGCTGCTTTATGGAGCTGTTCGAGATGGACGGGTTCGATCCGGCAAGTTTTTGATCGTTTTCCACCCTGGTCGATTTATCGGATTATCGAGAGCAGCGCTTTTTTGATCGCGATTGGGACGATGGCAAAAACCATGGCCGTTTCGGATGCGGTTCAGCGTCTTCATGTCAAAGCGGGTCCTTGGTTGCGGGAACGTACCGGATTGGCTTTGGTCAATTTGGACAATGGTGATCTATTGGCCTCAGCCTTTCACAAAACCGGGATTAATTTTCCACAAATTGACGTTTTGAATGAGCTTCTCGCCTATGAAAAGCTCGATAGTTTCAATGATATTCTGCTTAAATTAGCGATGCAGTCGCTTCAAAAAACATTGCGGCAGATTAAGCTTCAAATGGGAATTTTGAACACACTTTCGATGCTGGTGTTTACGACTGTTTTATTGGTGGTCATTGGCGGCAATGTTGGATTGCAGCAAATGTTTGCCAATCTTCAATCGGGAGCCAATTGATGTATTCCCTGTTTGTTGCTGGCTTTGGAACGATGCTGCTGATCCTGATTTCGGCGAATTCGTTTTATACGACGCGGTTGAATTCCTTTATCAGCGATGGTGCTCAAGCAGCTCGTGCGCTTGAAAAGCGTCAAGCGCGAGCTGAATATGAATGCGCACATTATCAAGGTGTTCAGGCCCAATGTCCTGATGGACCCGTCGTTGTAAGCCTTGTCAATTCGGCTTATGGCACGTTTGGAACGATCAGTGATCACGGTCGGATCATAAGTTATTGGCTGCCGTCAAAGGGCAATATGGCTGATTTTTCGGCACTAGGATCATTCTACGATAGTCTTTCGATCTCGGGCAAAACGGTTCTCGCACGCTATGATGCAGCTTCTTCGACGGTCAGAACCTTTGGCGCGCCACAAATCAAGATTGCCAATGGTGGCATCAGTCCGCCTTCGCTGACCCTACCCGTCACTGTATCGGGAATACCCGATCGCGCGATTGTGCTGTTGTCGCGGTTGAGCTGAGGGGAGGCCGTTTTGAAAACGTCGAAAAGGATTGCTTTTTATAACCGCCGGGGATTTTCGGTTTTTGATAATCTTCTATCGGTGGCGCTTTGGACGATTGCGGGCGTTATGTTGGTGATTGCTTGGCAGTATTTTATCGCTGAGCCGACCACGGCGAATGCGCTGGCGATGCGGATGACGGATCTCAGTTCGGCTGCTAAACAATATATTGTCGCCAATGATGCGACCTTAAAATCACAAACCTCGTCCGGGGCCTTAATTTCAGTTCCCGCAGGCCGATCTTCGAGCACGGGCACGATCCCGGCTAATTCCCTGCAAGGGCAAGGGTTTTTACCTGCGTCCTTTATTGATACCGGTCCCTATAACAATCAAACGTCATTGGTGATCAAGCAAGCGCTTAATCCGTTGACCAATCTCCCGACCGGACAATTGGAAGCCTATTTGGTACAGGTGAATGGTCGGGCAATTCCGGATCGAATTTTGGGTCTCGCGACGCAAATCATGGGCGCGTCGGGCGGTTTTTATCCCTCAACTGGCGGCGGAAATATTCGAGGCCTTAAGGGGGGCTGGTTATTACCCATCGCGCAATTAAATGCGGCGGTCGCTGTTCAACCCAGTCATCTGATGATGGCGGTTACGGGTCTCGGCAATGGCTATAACACGGCGATTGGCGATTATCTCTGGCGTGACAATATTGGTGTGCCAGAAGCCAATCGAATGAATACCAATATCGATCTCAACTCGAACAGCCTCAACAATGTACAAAACATCACAAGTCCATCGGCTTTGGCTGCGCTGCATGTGCTTTCGAAATTAGATGCTGAATTGATCATACCTCCATCGACGGCAGCAACGACTGCGACCTATGTGAATCCCAACACGGGTGTCGAATACCCCTATTATCTACGTCCCGATGGCAAGACGAAACTGAACCTTTTTGATTTGACGACGAAGATTGCGGACGGATCGATGGTTGGTCCGAGCGGAAAAAACTACCCCAATGGTTTAACGCTTGCCGATGTTTTACCGGTTTATGTGCCGAAAGATCTATATACGATTACGGGGAATGCTACAGGTTCGGTTGTGAATAAACCCAATTGCGGCGGAACCACCGGTAATTCACACCCCGAATTGGCTAGATTGAGCGCCTATCCGATTTCTGGATATCAGGAGCTCTACCCCTCGACCCAAACAACGGTCAGCGTTGGGGCTAATACGACGGCGGTGGTGCAAGATGCCGTTCTTACCCAAAACGGTTATAATGTCGCGCTCAATGTGAGTCATGTGACGCTGAACATTCCAGATCCGTATAGTCTAACGGCGACATCAAATTCCAACGTCTATGGGGAACGCCAAGCGGTCTATGCGACTGATCTTGGCGCGTCTTGGCGGATCAATTTCACGAATTTCAGCGGTCAACTGTTTGATGTGAACGGTAATCCAGGGGGGTTTGGAGCGTCGTCTTTGTTCAGCAACACCTACCCCATCCAAGCGATTGTTCAAACCTTCTGCTATTATGGGCCTTGATCATGATCTGGCTGATTGCTGTTTTTGCGTTAGCCGGAGCTATTGGATCCTATAGTGGACGGCTATGGCAGCCGAATTGGTCCTACAAAGACTATTTTTCTGCTCATTTTCGCAACGGTTTTGATGCAACGGACGCCATTTGGGGGCTGGTTGCTTCGGGCTTTGGTGGACTGCTGATCTTTCTGCGCGGGACAAGTGAGGCTTGGTATTTTATACCCTTTGCGATTGGTGCAGTGTCAGCCACGCGTTCCGACCATAAGAGTCTGGAAATTCACGAAATTTCCATCTTTTTGATTGGCATTACAGGGTCAATTTTGCTTGTAAATAATAGTTGCTATATTATAGATAATATGGTTGGATTAGTCATTCCAATAATTTTTCTCGTTTCGCAAATAGTAGGGATGGTTCAAAATAAAATTGATCAAATATCGGTTGGCGATGTGTTGTTGATGATTGTGTTCGTACCCTTTTTAAATCAATATTCGATAGTATATTTTATTGTTTTGATCGGTTTAGGATTAACAGTAGAGCGTTTTTTAAGAGGAACTTCTTTAATTCCATTGGCACCGATTTTATGTGGATCAGTTTGTATCGTGAGTCTGTTCAGTTCTGTGTCTGTGTGATGTTTTTCCCATGATCAGCAATTAAGGATTTACCGATGAAACTAACCTCACAATTAAACTCTAAATTGGCATGGCGACGCGGGTTCAGCGTTTATGATTTCGTGCTCTATTTGGTCTTGGCACTGGCCGCCGGCGCTGGTGTGGTATTCATGTACTCAGGCGCCAGCCTGTCACAAAATACGGCCGATGCGCAAAATCAAATTACCCAACTGCGCTCCATCGTTTCCAGCCTTTATCAAGGCCAATCTGATTATACCGGCCTAACGGTTTCGAGCTTGATCAATCAAGTCCCTAGATCAATGGTCAACGGTACCTCGATCCTTAATCCATTCAAGGGCACTGTTACTGTATTACCGAGTTCGCAGGCTGGATCGTTTTACATCACCATGGCCAATATTCCGTCCGATGCCTGCGTTTCGTTAGCCACTAAAGACTTTGGGCTAGGCGAACTTGGCGTTGTCGTAGGAACTGCTGCTGTTGATCCCGCGACATCGAGTGCTCCAAGTCATCTCGATCCGGCGACGGCTAGAACAAGTTGTGCAGCTCAATCTAAATCGGTTTTGTCGTTTCTCTTCAACTGATTTGATGAACACCGACCGTCATGAGCTTAGAGGTGTCATCACAACGCGGTTATTACCTTTTCAGACTTTTCTGGAAGATCCGAGTGTTACCGAAATCGTTGCCAATGGATTTGATGAGATATGGGTGGAGCGTCGTAACGGTTGGGATCGGTATCAAGATGATCGATTGACTCCTTCTTTTATCGATCAATTGGCCCGCACTATTGCAAGTTGGAATGCCCAGCAGATCAACGAGAATACCCCCCTTTTATCGGCAACGTTGCCGGAAGGGGAACGCATTCAGATTGTGTTACCTCCAGCCGTTAGATCGGGGCTTTTCAGCCTTACCATTCGCAAACCCTCCGCTTTGTCGTTAAGCCTTTCTGATATTGCTGAGTCGTCTGCTTTTCGCGATACGCGTGCGTTAGGTATGAGAGATGATCAACGTTTGGATGGGCCAGAAAAGCGGTTAATTGAGCTGTTTCAGGCGGGTCTTTGGTCGGAATTTTTGCGCGAAGCGGTTAGAGCAAAACAGAATATCCTGATTTCAGGGGCCACGGGATCCGGCAAGACAACCTTATCGAAGGCCTTGATTGCGGAGATTCCCTTAAATGAGCGCATCATCACGATTGAAGATACGCCCGAACTTGTCGTTCCCCATCTTAACAAGGTTCAGCTTTTTTATTCGATGGGTGGGCAGGGTAGGGCGAAAATATCAGCCAAGCAGCTTCTTGAGGCAAGCTTAAGAATGCGACCGGATCGCGTTTTGCTGCAAGAGTTGCGCGATGGCACAGCGTTTTATTACCTCAGAAACATCAATTCTGGCCATCCTGGCTCAATCACGACGGTTCATGCTGATTCAGCATCATTGGCCTTTGAGCAGCTCACTTTATTGGTCAAAGAGAGTGAGGGCGGCCGGGATTTGGATCGCAGTGATATTCGATCAATGCTGCATCAAATGGTCAATGTGGTGGTGCAGTGTAAGCGGATACACGGTTGTTATATGATCTCGGAAATTTATTTTGACCCTTTCAAGGAAAAGTCTCTCGGAGTTTTTTTAAATTAAGTATTGTTTGAGGCGAGGTAGGGTAAAAATGGAATTACATTTTTCGTTTAATTGGAATTTCGTCGAAAAGATTAAGTGGTTCAATACATAAAAAATCAGCTAATAAAATTAATTCACGAGGATTGATATGTCTTTTACCGTTTTCTATTTTTTTAATTTGATGAATCGTTAAACCCAATTCTTCTGATAAGGATTGTCGCGTTATTCCTATATTTTTTCGATAGAAACGAATATTATTTCCAACACGGACATCGATATCATCGAGTGGCCAAAACTTTGTCCCTAAATTGATTGATCTGGTCATAGGTTGGTTGTCTTGATTCGAGGGTAGTTAAGGGTATGGTATTTGGCCATTTTCAATGAAAAATTGTATTTATAGCTCTCGGATCAATGAATTAATCAATCCTAAATCGATTATAGCCAATTTGAAATGTGAAACACCTGTTACAAAAGACAGGGTGTAATTATCGACATTCTATTTTGTTTATAACGCCATAGTTGAATTAATTGCATAATAACAACTTTAGCGATTATTGACTTCGGCTTTAGTTTAACTGATTTCTAGTCAGCTCTATTCATGGATTGGTCCATCGATGGCGCTAGTGACATGTCAATTATGACATGTAGAATTTTAATTTGTTCTGCTTCATTAAACTTACATCCGAACAGGGGGTTAGTTATGCAGAAAAAACCAAATCTAAAGAATAAAACAGCAAATAACGAACATGTCGTTTCGTATGTCATCGGATGTCTATGCTTTTGTGTCGTTGAGCTTGAAAGTATTGGTAAAGTAACACTCAGCGAAGAGTTGATAGAATACATACAGAAAATAAATAAAAATTATAAAAATACTCTCCATTAGGAGCTGATATGAAAGATATAGATCTAATTACAAATAAACTTGAGATCTGTAAGAGCCTTGATGATATGCAAATATTGATTAAGGAAATTGCAAATTATTATGAAGTCGATCATTTGGCGTATCACGTTGTAACCAACGAGCACGCGGCGCGCCATTTGGCTCTCGTAACCTATCCTGATGAATGGGTTAAGCATTATATTGATCAAAATTTGGTCAATATTGATCCTGTGGTTCAAACAGCCTTAAGCGGTGTTTTGCCATTTAGTTGGGGGGAATTAAAGAAAGATACGCCGCAACTTAAAAAAATGTTCGGTGATGCTCGTGATATTGGGCTTGGAAACCAAGGTTTAACGTTTCAGGTGCGGGACCAATACTCAAAATTTGCCATCTTAAGTTTAAATGCCGAATCTTCCGATGAGTCTTTTTTGAAATTTACGAAAGAGTATCGTCGCGATTTTATGATGCTGTCTTATATGATCCATAATCGAGTTCAGACGCTTTCGGCGTTAACGGAGCGAAAGGTTCGTCTTAGCCCGAGCGAACTTGAGGTTGTTAAATGGGCGGCTGCTGGAAAAACCACGGATGAAACGGCGATGATCCTCGGGAAATCAACGCGGATGGTCCGCGCCTTTTTGGATTCGGCTCGCCACAAGCTAGGAGCAGATACGAAAGCCCATGCCGTAACCAAAGCATTGCAGATGAGATTAATAGATCAAATTTCGATTATCCGATGATTCTTATGATTTGTAAAGATGTCAATATCCCCATGTCATTGTTACCGCGTTGTGATGATCGGAAAAAAAATAGAAGTTAGTCCCATCGAAGCGGCGAATTTCAGATGCGCCAATCACCGGAGGCTAACATGCTTATTTCATATCAAAACAGACTCGCTCAGTTCTCGCGTTATGATGTTCAAAATACGCCGTTGATTGATCAGATGTTCCGTGCTCGTAAAGAAATTTTTGAAAAAGACCTTGGTTGGGTTCAGACGGCTGATAAGGATTATGAGATCGACGAATTCGATGGCGGTTATCCGATTTATTTGATGTCGGTTGATCAGAAGACCGGTCAACTGCTCGCTTCGTTGCGTTTACTGCCTACGACCGGCAAGAATATGCTTAATTCGGCTTTTAGCTCGATGTTCAATGACGATGTGGATATTTCCAGCCCGACCATTATGGAATGCACCCGGTTTGCCGCCAAGTGCAACGGGGACAAGACCGGGGGTGCCTCCAACCTTGTAAGCCGCGGTATTTCGGAATTAGTCCTTGGGCTCCACCGGCTATCTGTTGATTACGGCTTTACCCAGATTTCTGGTGTTTTTAGCTCTAATATGAAGCGGTTTTATCGCCGGACCGGTTGGGAACCAGAAATCCTTTCTTCTGTGAATGACGAAAAATGCGGCAAAGTGTATGCTGGCTTATGGGATGTGAACGCAGCCGACGAGAGCGCAATTCGCTCAAAGCTCAATTTTCATGATGACATCGAAATCTACTTCGAAGACTTCCAAGCCGCTAAGGTTGCTGCTTAAAAATTGATGCTTTCGCGAGGAACCCCGCCATTTTAGGCGGGGAGGTAAGGGAGAGCGCCCGGCGGATGCTTCTCTTTTGATCCGATCCTTCTCGTATGTTTTCAGACCTGGCTAAGGTCGTTCCGCAGGGCAGGGGCTGGGGCAGGGGAAGGGGAAGGGGAAGGAGTTGATTGTTCAGCCGACTTGCAAATAAAGAATGTTCACTCTATGTTCTCTTTATGAGTGCCGTGCTTCAACCTTTGATTATTCCGCTCGCGCCATGTCCAGTCCGGATCAGCGTCCCACTGGCTACAAGCTCGGTTGCTGCTGGCTTTCCCTCGCCAGCGGATGATTATCTGGAGCGGCCGTTAGATTTTAATGAGCTCTTGGTCCAAAATCCTGCGGCAACCTTTGCTGTCAGGATTGCCGGAGAAAGCATGACTGGCGCTGGTTTGTTTCCCAATGACATTGCCATAGTGGATCGGTCACAGATCCCTAAAAACGGTTCGATCGTGATGGCGCTGGTCGATGGCGAGTTCACCATCAAGCGGTATCGCGTTAAGGGGAAGGCAATCTGGCTACAGGCTGAGAATTCCAAATATGAAGATATTTTGGTCACCGAAGGCTCAGGCTTCGAGATATGGGGCGTGATCGGTCATGCTGTGCGTGTGCTGTGACCGAATGTTTTGCCCTTGTGGATTGCAACAATTTTTACGCCTCATGTGAACGGGTGTTTCAGCCCAATCTTCGAGGGCGGCCTGTTGTTATCCTTTCCAATAATGATGGCTGCGTGATCGCCCGTTCCAATGAGGCCAAGGCTCTTGGGATCGAGATGGGAGCACCTTGGCATCAGCACAAGCAGCCGTTTGAGAAACAGGGCGTCATCGTCCGATCCAGTAATTACACCCTGTATGGCAATATGAGCGCCCGTGTAATGAAGACCCTGCGCCAGTTCTCGCCCAACCTTGAGGTTTATTCGATTGATGAAGCCTTCCTCAGCTTTGACGGGTTTGATGGCAGGATGGAAAGCCACGCCCGTGAGGTGCGGGCCAGGGTCTATCAGTGGACGGGCATCCCCGTCAGTATCGGCATTGCACCAACCAAGACGCTGGCCAAGATTGCTAACCGTGCCGCCAAAAAGAACCCAGCCTCGGGCGGCGTTCAGATCTTGATGGACAGCGCCGAACAAGAAGCCTTACTGGATCAACTCAAGCTGGAGGATGTTTGGGGTATCGCAAAACGGCTATCTCGACGGCTTGGTGAGATTGGTATTACCACACCGTTACAGTTGAGGCAGGCGGATGCTCCTTTTATCCGTGAACGGTTTGGCGTGGTCGTTGAGCGGATCGTTTTGGAGCTGCGGGGGCAATCCTGCCTTGAGCTTGATGAAGTCCCATCAAACCGAAAAAGCCTTGTCTCTTCCCGTTCCTTCGGGCGCTCCATCCACTCATTACAAGAGATGCGTGAGGCCGTTTCAACCTATGCCAGTCGGGCCTGTGAGAAGATGCGCCGTCAAAACCTCGCCACGGCCAACCTTATCGTCTTTATCGAGACCAATCCGTTCAGAACCCAGGATCAACACTACAGGGCCAGCCAGAGCATCCAATTACCTTTGGCAAGCTCGGATACTGGTCGAATCACCACCGCAGCACTAAGCGCGTTGGATGCCGTATGGAAGCCCGGCTATAGTTTTAAGAAGGCAGGGGTGATGTTGCTCGATCTGGTGTCCGCAACACACGTTACAAGCACCCTATTTGATGTCCCTGATAGCGTCAGCTCTCAATCCCGCATGAAGGCAATGGATGCCCTCAACCGACGCTTTGGCCGCGACACCGTGATATTGGGCAGTTCTGGTGTTAAGCCCAAATGGTCGTTGCGGCGGGAGATGCTTTCCCCGTGTTATTCGACCGACTGGAGGGAGCTTGTTCGGGTGGGCTGAGGCTGATCGCCCGGTTTGTTGAAGGCCATATTTTGAGGTTTTGAGCATTAAATGCGGAAACGAGACTTTCGTTGCTTAAGGACGAATGTCTGTGCGTGGTTTTCGGTGTCTCCCTTTGGCTGTCTTGACGATTTCCGAGCGCG
>CANCAR010000015.1 GCA_947374125.1 Hyphomicrobiales bacterium
TTGCGCGCGGCTGAGTTTGACCCCTATGAGTTAGAGCGCGTCGAGGAGCGGCTCTTTGCGCTGCGCGCGGCGGCTCGCAAATACAATGTTCTGGCGGATGATTTGGCTGCCCTTGCGGCGCGCTATGCGGACGATGTCATGGCGATCGATGCGGGCGAAGATCGTCTGATCAAGCTTGAGGCCGAAGTCGAGGCAACCGATCAGGCCTATCGGATCGCTGCTCAGGCTTTGTCGGTTGAGCGCTATGAAGCGGCTGCGGCGTTGGAGAAAGCGGTTAATGCCGAATTGCCGCCTTTGAAACTAGAACGGGCGCGTTTTATCGTGTCGATGGATCGGGACGAGACGGCGCGTGGCCCGGAAGGCTTTGACCATGTTGAGTTTTGGGTCGAGACCAACCCCGGCACGCGCCCCGGGCCGATGATGAAGGTCGCTTCAGGCGGTGAATTATCGCGGTTTATGCTCGCATTAAAAGTGTCGCTGGCGGATCGCGGCTCGGCTCCCACTCTGGTGTTTGATGAGATTGATACGGGTGTAGGTGGGGCAGTTGCGGATGCGATTGGGCAGCGGCTCGCGCGGTTGGCGGACACGGTACAGGTTCTATCGGTAACCCACGCCCCGCAAGTGGCGGCTCGCGCCGCAACGCATTTCCTGATTGCCAAAGGCGATGCTGCCCAAGCGGGTAGAATTGCTACTCGCGTTGTGACGATTGGTGAAGACCATCGCCGAGAAGAAATCGCGCGGATGCTGTCGGGCGCTGAAATCTCAGAAGAAGCGAGGGCAGCGGCAAAACGCCTGATCGAGGCGGCGCGATGAGCCGGCTGCCCGTTGAGCAGCTTTTGCCGATGGAAGCGCATTTGGAATGGCAGGCGCTGGGGCAAGAATTAGCAGCCCACGATATCCGCTACCATCAGCAAGACGCGCCCGTTATCTCAGATGCCGACTATGACGCGTTGCGTCGCCGCTATGATGCGATCCTCGCCGCTTTTCCGGAATTACAGAGGCAAGCAACGGCGATTGCGCGCGTGGGTGCCAAGCCGAGCGAGCGATTTTCAAAGATTCGCCATGTCGTACCGATGCTGTCGCTCGCCAATACGTTTTCGGATGAGGAAGTGGGCGAGTTTGTCGACCGCGTCCGGCGCTTTCTGGATTGGCCCGAGGCGCGGGAATTGACCTTTACTGCCGAGCCTAAGATTGACGGGCTTTCCTGCTCAATTCGTTATGAGAAGGGGCTTCTCACTAAGGCCGCAACGCGGGGCGATGGCGAAGAAGGCGAGGATGTAACCGCCAATGTGCGGACGATTCGTTCCATTCCTCAGCGTCTACGCGGCGATGTACCAAGCGTGCTTGAGGTGCGCGGCGAAGTCTATATGGCGACGGCGGATTTTCTGGCGCTGAATGCGCGGCAAGAGGCAGATGGTAAACCGCCTTTTGCCAATCCGCGCAATGCGGCGGCGGGCTCGCTTCGGCAGCTTGATCCATCGATTACGGCTTCGCGACCTTTGACGTTTTTTGCCTATGCTTGGGGGGCGATTGAGGGTGACCTACCCTCTGAGACGCAAAGCGGCATGGTGGCGGCGTTTGGCAGCATGGGATTGCCGGTTAATCCGCTGACGAAACGCTGTGTTTCGGTTGAGGAGATGATTGCCCATTACCGGCTGATTGAGGAAAAGCGCCCCACGCTCGGTTATGATATCGATGGCGTTGTGTACAAGGTCGATGACCTCGCACTTCAGCAGCGCCTAGGCTTTATCTCGCGCTCGCCGCGCTGGGCCACCGCGCGGAAATTCCCGGCTGAGCAGGCGCGGACTGTGTTGCTTGATATTGATATTCAGGTCGGCCGTACAGGAGCTTTGACGCCGGTTGCCAAACTTCAGCCGATTACGGTGGGTGGCGTCGTGGTATCAAACGCCACGTTGCACAATGAAGATGAGATCGCGCGGAAGGATGTGCGCGTCGGCGATACCGTGATTGTGCAGCGGGCGGGCGATGTGATCCCGCAGATTGTCGCGGTGGTGCTCGAACAGCGCCCTGAGGGAGCCAAGGCTTACGAATTTCCGCATCTCTGCCCCGCTTGCGGTAGCCATGCGGTGCGCGAGATAGACCCCAAGACGGGCGAGGCGGAAGTGGCGCGGCGCTGCACGGCGGGCTTGATCTGCCCCGCTCAAGCCACCGAGCGGTTGAAGCATTTTGCCTCGCGCAATGCGTTTGATATTGAAGGCTTGGGCGACAAGCAGATTGAGGCGTTTTACAGCGACGGGATCATCACCCGCCCGCGTGATATCTTTACGTTAGAGGCCCGCGACGCCCGCTCGCTCAAAAAGCTGAAAGACCGCGAGGGGTATGGCGAAACTTCCGTTAAAAAGCTGTTCGCAGCGATTGTAGCGCGGCGGTATGTGGCGTTGAACCGGTTCATCTTTGGGCTCGGGATCAGGCATGTCGGCGAGACAACCGCCAAGCAATTGGCCCGGCATTTCGGCTCTATTCAACGGCTACGCGAGGTCGCCGTGCAGGCTTCCGCTGATGGCGAGGTGGCGAAAGCAGAGCTGACCGGCATTGACGGGATCGGGCCGATTTTGGCGGGTTCCATCGTCGATTTCTTTGGCGAAGCGCATAATCTCGAAGAGCTTGATGCGTTGATGGCCTATGTGACGCCCGAGGCCATGGAAGCGGTGGCGGCGGAAAGTCCTGTATCCGGCAAGACCGTGGTGTTTACCGGTGCGCTGGAACGCATGAGCCGCGACGAGGCCAAAGCCATGGCCGAGCGCTTGGGCGCGAAAGTCTCGGGCTCGGTGTCGAAAAAGACGGACCTCGTGGTGGCAGGACCGGGTGCGGGCTCCAAGCTCGCGGATGCCAAGAAGCATGGCGTCGAGGTGATTTCCGAGGATGAATGGTTTGAGCGGGTGGGTGGGTAGGGGTTAAGGTGGGAATTCCCACTTTTGTTTCAACCCACTTCATGATATGTTTCCGATGATTTGGAGTAGCCGATATGACACCCCGCAACACTTTCAAAATCCTTCATCCTGATGCCAAAGGCCGCGTAACCTTGGGTGCCATCGCAAAGGGTATCAGTTCCTATAGGATGGTACAGGATAATCAAGGGCGGCTGGTTTTGGAGCCCTATGTGGAGATTGCCGCAAATTTGATGCCTGGTTGGGCGGAAGCGCAAAGCCCTTATATTGCTCCGCACGCCGCTGAGTTAGGTCAACGGCACGAAAATCTGCCCCCTAAGCCGGGGCTGGTAGATTTTATGGAAACAACGCTTGGCGAGGACGCGGCCAATATTGGCAACGCCAAGTGGGCTTCCGATAAGCGCCCGCTAGGGCAAGATTTTGCCGAGTAGACGGCCTTTATGTATCTGCTCGATACCAACATCATCTCGCTGTTTGATCCAAGTCGGCGAGAGCGCGAACATGCCGTGATTGAAAAGCTGCGGCGCATTGAGGGTCAATCCTATTTCAGTGTTTTGACGCTGACCGAAATAGAAGCCGGAATTCTGAAACTTCGCCGAGAAGATAAAGACAAAAGAGCCGATCAATTGGCAGATTTTCGTGACGGATTACTGCGAGGATGGGCGGACCGGATATTACCCGTCACGCCGGATATCGCGCTAGACATTGCGCGGATTTCGGAGCGCGCAAGGCCTAATGTCGTAGAGCGGGTTGACCTTATCATAGCAGCCACCGCCGCGTTTCAAGGGTTTACCGTGATAACGCGGAATGTTCGCCATTTTTTGCCCACTGGCGTTCCTTGGCTCGACCCGAGTGACTTGCCCTGATTTAAGCTCACACCTCCCTTGTCGCCCCTTCCAACCATTTCATCGTCTCCGCGTCCAAATGCGGGCCCACAATGGCGCGGGTTTTGGCGTGGTAGGCGTTGAGCCAAGCGCGTTCCTCGGTGGTGAGGAGAGCGGGTTCCACCAAGTTCAAATCAATCGGCGCGAAGCTTAAGGTCTCGAAGCCGTACATTTCGCGCTCTGCTCCCGGGAGGTCGCGCTTTTCGACGAGGATTAGGTTTTCGATGCGAATGCCCCATTGGCCCGCTTTGTAGAAGCCGGGTTCATTGGACAGCATCATGCCGAGTTCAAGCGGGGTGACGCCGGTTTTGGCGATGCGCTGCGGGCCTTCATGGACGGAGAGGTAGGAACCGATGCCGTGGCCGGTGCCGTGGTCGAAATCAAGTCCGACGTCCCACAGTGCTTTGCGGGCGAAACTATCGAGCTGCGCGCCGGATACGCCTTTCGGGAACACGGCAATGTCAATCGCAATATGGCCTTTGAGCACGCGGGTGAAGCGGTCTTTCATCTCAGCCGTTGCCGGGCCTACAGCCATAGTGCGGGTGATGTCGGTGGTGCCGTCCTCGTATTGCGCGCCGGAATCGATCAGGAAAATGCCCTTCTCGATGCGCCGGTTGGATTCGGTTGATACTTTGTAATGGGGTAGGGCGGCGTTGGGGCCTGCACCTGCGATGGAAGGGAAGGAGACATCCTTCAATACGCCAGTTTCGCGGCGAAAACCTTCAAGCGCGATGGTGGCATCGATCTCGGTGAGTTTTTCGGAAATGGCTTCGCGGTCGAACCAAGCGAGGAATTTGGTCATGGCAGCGCCATCGCGTGCGTGGGCGGCGCGGGAGCCCTCAATTTCAGCCTTGTTTTTAACAGCCTTCATGAGCGCTATGAAATCGGTTCCGACTTCGGATGCGCCGCCAGCGCTTTCAACCATTGCGACGAGGCGGTTTGAGGCGGAGGCCGCGTCAAACTTCACCTTTGCGCCTTTGCTCCCAAGGGTTTGCAGCGCACGATCTAGCGCAGCCGGTTCGGCAATTTCCGCCAGATCGGACACGGCGCTGCGCACGGTGTTGGAGAACTTCCTTCCATCCATATAAAGCTCGGCCTTGCCCTCGCGCGGGACAATGGCAAAACCAAGCGGCAATGGCGTGTGACCAACATCGCCGCCGCGAATGTTGAAAGCCCAAGCCACCGCGTGGGCATCCGTCAACACCACGGCATCGGCCCCTTGTGCGGCAAGTTTGGCCTGAATGCGCTTGAGCTTTTCATGCGCGTCTTCACCGGCATAAGCGGGTTTGTGCAACATCACTTGGGCCAGTGGCACGGCGGGGCGGTCCACCCAAACAGCATCGACCGGGTTGGTATCAACCGGAACAAGCGTGGCTTTAGCGGTAGCACAGGCCTTTTCCAGCCGCTTGGTGCCATCCGGCGTGTGCAGCCATGGATCAAAGCCGAGTTTTTGGCCGGGCTTCAGTTGCTTTTCAAGCCAGCCTTCGGGTGGATTGTCGATTAAATGTTCAGGCGTGAAAACCGTCACATCTACCTGTTCGCGCACCTGAACGGTGTAGCGGCCATCGACGAAAATCGCGGCTTGATCGGCCAGCACAATCGCCATTCCCCATGATCCTGAAAAGCCGGTCAGCCAAGCAAGGCGCTCGGAGGAAGGGGGGACATATTCATTTTGGTGCTCATCCGTGCGAGGGATGACGAAGCCATCAAGCCCGCGGGCCTTTAGTTCCGCGCGGAGCAGTTTGAGGTGCGGGGCACCTTGCGCCGGATTGGTCTTCTGCTCAAAGGTTTGGAAAATTGCTTCGGCCATGGTGTCGGGTCCTTGCCGGTTGGGAGTGGATTAATAGGGGCTGAGAGGGCGGCCGGCGACGCGGCGCAGCAACAGTGCGGCCCAGCCTTCGAGATTACGGCGCTTCACCAAATACCAGCCTTGCAGGCCATAGGCATTGACGACGCCGGGCACATCGTGGGCCAATAGACCGGAGAGAACAATGTCGGCATCAGGAGCGGCGACAGCTGCTATTTGCGGAGCGAGTTTGATCAAGGGACGCGCCAGAATATTGGCAAAAATCAAATCATAATGCTTCGCCGCATACAGCGCAGGGTGGCCAACGCCTTTGGCCACCGCAGGCTTTACATAGCCGCCCGCACGATTAAGCACCGCATTGCTATAGGCTGCTTCAACCGCTACCGGATCAATATCGCCAGATGCCACCGGCTTATGGAGTGCACGGGCTGCGGCAATGGCCAAAACACCGGAACCGGTACCGATATCGAGCACATGTTTGGGTCTGCGGCGCTTTAAGATGTCATCCAGCATCAAGAGGCAGCCACGCGTGGTACCGTGATGGCCGGTGCCAAAGGCCAAAGCGGCTTCAATCTCGATGCCGATGGCGTTCAGCGGAATGCGTGCCCGATCATGCGAGCCATGCACCTGAAATCGCCCGGCATGGACGATGGAGAGTCCGTCAAGCGAGGCCTTTACCCAGTCTTTTTCGGCCAGCGTTTCAAAGGTCAGGGCTTTTGCTGCCACCTCGTTGACGGTCGTCGCGATCAATTCGCGCATGCCCGCTTCATGGGGTGGCTCAGCGAAATAGACCTCGACTTCCCAATCCAGCGTCGCTTCGTTTTCAAACGCAGCTGCGGCCGTCTCATTCGGGTCAAAGGTTTCCATGACAATGTCGGCAACCGCGCGCGCCGTTTTCTCGTCGCTGACGAGTTTCATCACATGGGTCGGGTTTTTTGGGGTGAGGCCTTCGAGCATGATTTTTTTCTTATACGAGACAGGGGTGTCTGTACATGGGGGACTGTCGACCGTTTAGGGTCTAATGTCCGCCCCCGCCGGCTGGTTTTGGCTTTCCTGCCTTTTCAATCGCAGGCAGCACAACGAGCATCAGCAGGAAAACAAAGGTTAGGGCTAAAAAGACATCGCCGAGCGCCAAAACCAAGGCCTCGCGCCGCACAAGGCCTGCCATCTTTTTCAATGCACCGAGTTCAGCGCCATCACCAAGCGCCGAGAGGCCCAACGTCATGTTGGAAAGCGTCTGTTCTGCGGCATCACGGCCCCAGACCAGACTATCTTTCAGGCGCTGTAAATGCAGGTCCCAGCGGTCGTTGAGAACGGTGTTGATCAAGGCCAAGCCAACCGCGCCGCCCAGATTTCGGGTCAGGTTAAACAGGCCCGAGGCATTCTTCAGACGATCCATCGGCAGCGTGCCGAGCGCCACATTATTGATGGGCACCATGCAGAACATGAGGGACACGCCGCGGAAGATTTGCGGCCAGATCAATTCGCCAAAGCCCCAATCCTTCGTCAACGTTGAGGCCAAAAAGGTACCGATGGCGAAACCGACAATACCCATTGCGAGCATAATCCGAGGATCGAGTTTGGCGGAGAGTTTTCCGGCAATGGGTGCGGTGAAAAACATCGCGATGCCGGTTAAAAACATCGTTTCGCCAATTTCAAGCGATGTGTAGCCACGGACACGCGCCAGAAAGATGGGGTAGAGATAGGTCAGCCCGTAAAGACCGATACCAATCGTGAAGGAGGCGAGGCAACCCGCCGCGAAATTGCGGTTGGTGAAGGCTTTGAGGTCAACAATCGGCGTGGTAGCCATAAAAGCGCGGATAAAAAACAACGTTCCGCCAACAGCCGCAATCGCGCCGCAGGTGACGATCCGGTCATCCTGAAACCAGTCTTTGGCGGGGCCTTCTTCGAGCACATATTCGAGCCCGCCTAGCATGCCGGCCATGCCCGCCAATCCCCACCAATCAAAGGTTTTGAACAGGCTCATATTGGGTTTGTCAAAATCGATGAGAAACCAGGCCGAAAGTGTCACCAAAATCCCGGGCACGACATTGACCAAGAAGAGCCAATGCCAAGAGAATAAATCGGTCAGATAGCCGCCAATCGTCGGACCAATCGTGGGCGCAAGCGTCGCGACAAGCCCGATGATGGGCGAAATGATCGGCTGCTTGTCGCGCGGAAAAATCGAAAACGCGGCTGAGAAGACCGACGGGATCATGCCGCCGCCGATAAAGCCTTGCAGCGCGCGCCAGATGATCATTTCCTCGATCGAGGAAGCCTGTGCGCACATCACGCTCATCAGCGTAAATCCGGCGGCGGAGGCGGCGAACAAATACCGCGTCGAGATCATGCGGCCTAAAAATCCTGAAAGCGGGATCATCACGACTTCGGCGATTAGATAGGCGGTTTGCACCCAGGAGATTTCTTCTGCGCTGGCGGATAATCCGGCCTGAATTTCAGATAAGGACGCAGAGACGATTTGGATGTCCAAGATCGCCATAAACATGCCAAACACCATGCCAATAAAGGCGATGACGCGTTTCGTGGTGACGACAGGAGGGGCAGGCGGCCAAGCGGGAGCCGCAGATTTGACGGCCTCGCTCATTGGACGGTCTTGTTCATGGCGCGGTGGTATCCACCTCAACGGTGACGGAAAGGCCCGGACGCAACGCACCATCCTTTATATCATCCGGTGAAAACGCGATGCGAACCGGAACACGCTGGACGATCTTGGTGAAGTTGCCGGTGGCGTTTTCGGGAGGCAGCAGCGAGAACATCGAGCCGGTGGCCGGTGCAAAGCTCATGATTTTGCCGGTGAAGACGCGTCCCGGCCAAGCATCTGCATGCACCAAGGCTGTCATGCCGGGTTTAAGGCGGGTGAGTTGTGTTTCTTTGAAATTGGCATCGACATAGACCGCATCGAGCGGGACAAGTGCTAATAACCGAACGCCGGGCTCGACGAGCATCCCAAGCTGAGCGGCACGGTTGCCCACGACACCATTAAACGGCGCGCGGATGGCGGTGAAGTCGAGATCGCGGCGGGCTTTCGATAGCACGGTTTCGAGTTCGGACTTGGAATGCTCCAGCTCCACCTTTTGCGCTTTAAGAACGTCAATACCGGCCATTGCGGCTGAAAGACCTGCTTTGGCGCTTAAGAGAGCTGCCGCCGTGCGGTCTCTGTCGGCCTGTACCTGATCAAGCCGCGCGCGGGTGTTGTAATCGGCTTCCGCCAATTTCTGGGCGCGGGCGAAATCAAGCTCGGCGCGCATGGCATCGGCTTGGGCAGCAGTGATTTGAGCGCGGGCCTGATCAATCACGGCTTCTTGCTGTGCCACCTGCTTATCGACGCGAGAGAGGCTGGCGGTTTGCGTATCAATCCGCTCACCTGCGCTTTCAACCGCTAGGCGGTAATCGCCATCATCGATGCGAACTAACAGGTCGCCCGCACGAACGGCTTGGTTATTGGCGGCGGCAACCTCGACAATATGGCCCGACACACGTGTCGAAAGGGTCGTAATCGGAGCGCCAACATAGGCGTCATCGGTTGAAATCACAAAACGTCCATGCGTCCACCAATCGTGTCCCCAATAGATGCCATAGCCCAATACACCCAGCGCGATGGCACCTAGGATGAAGGGACGTGCCGAGCGGCGTTTGCGCGGTGGTGTTACTGGCCCATCCGCCGAAGCTGTGAGGACAATTGGAGTGGCCGCAATGCTGGTGTCGTTCATGAAGTGAATCCGTAATTTCTCAAGCCGCTAAAACAACGGTTCAAGCAAGGCTATAACGCTAATTAGGTTTGAAAGTTACCCTTTTTACGGCAGTGCAGCATCATCGGATTGGAATGGGACGCGTTGCATCTGTGCAGGATGATTTGGGCGGAAACGCAAGATGATCCTCGGATGCCTCTTGTCACCTCGTGTGGCGCACTTCATAAAGATTACAAAATTTTTAAGGAGTTTTAAATGGCGAACCATGATGCTGCATCCGCGCTTGACCATGCGAGGCAATTGCTCAGGGTTCTTCCATTGGTGGATGGCCATAACGATCTGCCATGGGTCATCCATTCCGACAGTGCGGCGCAAAAAAGCGTCAAGCGGTATGATTTGGCCCGCCCTCATCCGGAAACGGATACGGATATTCCGCGCTTGAAGGAAGGCATGTTGAGCGCGCAATTTTGGGCCGCTTTCGTGCCAACCCTTGCCGAGCAACCTGGTCGCATGACGTTGGAGCTGATCGATATTATTCGTCAACTGCCGGAAGCCTATCCCGAAACCTTTATATTCGCTGACAGCGCCAGTGACATTACGCGGGCCAAACGGCTCGGCAAGATCGCGAGCTTTATGACGGTGGAGGGTGGGGTAGGGTTGGAAAACAGCCTCTCTCCACTCCGCATCTGGCAGGCGGCAGGCGTCAGGTTGATGACGCTTTGCCACAATGAAACGCTCGATTGGGTCGATAGCGCAACCGACGCGCCGCGCCATGGAGGCTTAACCAAATTCGGCGAGGCGGTGGTGCTGGAACTTAACCGTCTTGGTATCATCGTTGATCTGGCGCACACCGCACCGAGCGTGATGCACCGCGTGCTCGATATTTCGCGCGCACCGGTTTTGTTTTCGCACAACAACGCGTTTGCGCTTTGTGACCATCCGCGCAACGCGCCTGATGATGTGCTTGACCGGATTCGTGCCAAAAAGAGCGTGATTATGGCAACGTTTATTCCCGACTTTATCAATCAGGCGTCGCGTGATTGGTCGCGGCCACTGAAGGATAATTTTGGCAAATCCTCTTTCCTCGTAAGCCATGAAGAGGCCGTCGCGCTGCACACGGAGCGCAACGGTCCGCAACCACGGGCGAGCCTCAAACAGCTCTGCCAGCACATTGAATACCTAACCAGCCGCACGGGTTTGAACCATATCGGCATCGGCTCGGACTATTACGGTGGAGCGACCCCTGACGGGCTGGAAGATGTCAGCAAATTTCCGTATCTCATCGCCGAACTGATCTTGCGCGGTTGGTCTGAAGCGGCGATCGAGAAAATCGCCAGCGCCAATTTTGTAAGGTTGTTTAAAGCCGTCGAGCGCACCGGTCGCGCGCTGGCCACGGTTGAGCCGCCGCGCACGGGTAGGGTGGAGGATTATGACGGGGTTTGAGCTGGTTCCGGGTTAGGAAAATTTACGGTCGCGTGGGCAACTGTTCCAAGTTGCCCATCGAGCGATTTTTCTGACTTTACCCGTTTCGTCACGTCTCAATGCGAAGCCGGGTTCAGTGCGGTCGGCGAACACGGTTTTCTGCAGATCGCGCGTGATTGAAACGCCTCTGCCCGGTGCAACCATATCGATAATCCAGAGATTACTGCCGCTTTTCCATGCGTCATATGGCGGGTCGATAAAGTTTGATTTTATCTGGTCAGATATTTCGTCCGACAGATAAGCCCATGTTGCAAAGGCGACGCATTCGCCATTTTGAAAATATAGTTTGAATTGCTCCGCTAAGACGGGCGGGATGAAAAGGCGACCGATAGAGGCGATATCCCAATGGGTATAAATGCCTTTGAACGCGCAAAGACCCACCATGTAGCCGAGAGCCTCGGGTTTGCTGATACGGATTTCCTGAGGCTCGGCATTGCTAATGGCTTCGTTTAGGTAGTTCATCGTTCCCGCGCTCCATTCATCATTGAGCGGGCAATCGGCTCGAAAAGGTAGGAAATAACACGCCTTTTCCCGGTAACGATATCGGCGGTCGCTGTCATGCCTGATACGATGGAGATATCCCCTCTCAAGGTTTTAAGTGCATTTGATGCCAGCGAAACCCGAAAGACATAGGCCCATGTCTTATCCGTTGCGGAAATCGTATCCCCGCTGATATCGCGCACTATGCCATGGCCTATGGCGTATCGCTCAGCCGGATAGGCGTCGAATTTAAGATAAACCGGCTGACCTTTTTCAAGAAAAGCGGCCTCTTCTGTTGGCAACTTGCCTTCAAACTCAATCGTTTCATCAACGGGAACAAGTTTGGCGAGCGCTTCACCGGCGGTAATACGTCCGCCAATGGTTTTGATTTTTAATTCCTCGATTTTCCCGGACACCGGCGCGACGATGTGTGAGTAGCTCAGGTTACGCAGTGCGACCTCCAAGCGTGACTGCAGCTCGGCGCGTTCCTTGTCAACATTTTCGCTGGCTGTGCTCCAGTTTTCGCGAATAGCCGCCAGTTTGCTTTGGCGTGTTGCCGCCAGCTCTTTGAGCCGGGCCGATTTCACGGTACTGTCGCGTTGCAACACCGTGCGCTCGCGGCGTAATTCTTCATAGGCTTGTGTCTTTTTCGCAAAATCGCTTTGGCTGATATTGCCGCCTGCTTGGAGCGATGTTGCAGCATCGAAGAGCTTTTGTTCGAGCGCCAGAAGCGTTGCGTTTTTTTCAAGGCGAGCGATTGAGACATCGGCATCGGCATTGGCTGACGCGATAGTGGCATCGAGTTCGGTTATGCTAGCTGCGAGGTTATGGAGCTCGGCCATCAGCAATGCCTCGGTTGTCGCACGTCTTTCCGGGGGCATGGCCGTGTCGTTCAACCTTGCGCGGGCAGAGGTCAGAAAGGCCGGATCGGCCGGATCATACGCGTTAATTGTAGCCAACTCGGTCGCGAGCTTTGCCGATGTCGCCTGCAATCGGCCAAAACGGTCGGTGAGTTGTGCCACCTCTGCTTTCTGGTCGGTCTGGTCGAGGGTCACAATCATGGCACCCTGCTGCACTACGTCGCCTTCCCGGATATTGATGTCGGTAACGCGCCCATCGATTTGCGATTGAATTTGCCGGACCGACCCAACGGGTACGATTTTACCGGTGCCCCGTGCGACGATTTCAATTTCGGCAATAAAGCTGGCGATGATCGCGCTTAGAATGAGCGCGGATAAAATGAGCGCTGAAAACCTTAGCGTTGGCGAGGGACCAGAAAGAGCAAGCGCATTAGGCATGGGCTAAAAGGCCAGCCATAGCTTGCCCCTCCAATGCTTTGCTCTTCTGATTACCATCCAGATGGATTACTTGCTTCGGCTCGGCGACGAGATCGGGGCGATGGGTAATCAGGATAATCGCCCTTGTATGAGATAAAGCCTCAAGCGAAGCCATCACCCGTTGCTCGGTTTCGCGGTCCAGCGCGCTGGTTGGCTCGTCGAGGATGAGAACAGCAGGGTTGAGAAGCAGGCTTCTCGCCAGCGCCAGTCTTTGGCTCTGGCCACCGGAGAGATGAACGCCGCCATCCCCGATCACCGTATCAAGCCCATGCGGCAGATCGCGCACGAAATCGGCCAAAGCGGCATGGTCCAAGGCTTGCCAACACGCCTTATCATCAACGCGCGCCGCAAAATGGAGGTTTTCGCGAATGGTCGCGTTAAAGAGTTCCGGCATTTGCGGCACATAGGCGACACGGCGGCGATAATCACTCGGCGCTGCGTGCGTAATAGATTTTCCACCAAAAGTGATCTCGCCACCGCTCACCGGAAGCAAGCCGGCAATGAGCCGCGCCAATGTCGTTTTACCGCAGCCGGAAGGTCCCACCATCAGCGATAGGCCCGTCGGTTCGAAATGGGCAAACAGATGATGAAACAGCGGCTTGCCGCCGGGATAGGCAAAACTGACGCTTTCGAGGCGCAGTCCCAATGCCTCTTTTAAAGCCAAGGCATGGCCTGTGCTTTCACCTTCTGCCGGTTCAAGCAGCAACTCGCCGACGCGTTGGCGTGCAATCTGCACATTTTGCCAATCATCCCAGAGTTTGGCGAGGCCGAGAATGGGGCCTGAGACATAGCCCGAGAGCAGATGAAACGACACCAATTGGCCCAGCGTCATTTCATGGGCGAGAACCAGTTTCGCTCCGAAGAAAATGACGATCGCACTTAGGGCCTTTTCGAACAGGTTCGAAACGCTGCGCCCACCAAGCGCCATATTTTGCGCGATGAGCGTTTGGCGCATCGCTTCTGTCAGGCTTTGGTCGAGCCGATTGAGCGCGTGGTGTTCGGCCCCGAGCGATTTCAGCGTGATGGCGTTGCTGAAGCTTTCAACCAGTCGTGCGTTGTGAAAAGAGCCAGCCAGAAACGCTTTGTCAAAACGGCTCCGTTCCAGCGGGCCGAAAATGAAATAGAGCGCGAATTGTAGGGGGATCGCTAAAAGCAGGATGGCGGTTAAAAATGGACTGATGGTAAAGAGCACCGCGGCATAAACAAGCGAAAATCCTGCATCGAGCAACAGGCCGGAAGTGGTATAGGCGATGAAGGACTGGACTTTATCAATTTCACTGATGCGGGCAAGAATTTGTCCGACGGGCCATTTTTGCAACGTCGCCAGCGGCAAATGCACTATGTGGTGCAAAGCGCGCAAAGCGAGGTCGCGGCCAATCCCCAAACCAATCCATACGCCAAGCCGCCCAGTAGTGAAGCCGAGAAGGCCTTCAAAGACCGCAACAGCGAGAAGCAGCACGAGGATAATCGCGAGGCTCTCGGAGCGTTGATAGGGGAGTATGCGGTCAATAATCGCCTGCATCGCAAAGGGGCTGACAAGCGCGAGCAGGCGGAGGACGATGGAGAGCGTGGCGGCTTCGGCAAACTGTGCCGTGCGGCCGGAGAAGGAGCGGCGGAACCAAGGGAGGGGAAGGAGATTAACGTTATTCATCGTCATCAAGGACCAGAGTAATTTGGCGCGAAAATAGAAAAAATTAAGCTTCGATAGGGCTGATATTCGGATAGGAGGTTTGCTGACATATGAAAGAGAAGCGGCCAGAAAAGACCTCCACTTTTCAGTCGCATCCACGTTAAAATCATCGCTCCAGGCCATATTTCGAAGATTTTGAACGTTCCTAGCGGATCGGGTAGGTGAAAGACTGCGAAAGCAAACCCTAGCCATATGATCGTCATTTTCCGCGGCACATCGAGTCGATTGAGCAGGCCAACTCCCAAGCCGCGCCAAACCAGCTCTTCATATATCGGTCCAAAAATAACGAGAACCAACAGGTCAACCGGGGAAAACAAAATAGTTCGGGTACCCTGCGAATTGAGAGGAATCGGCAGCGAAAATTGGTCACGTATGAGGAGGCTAAGGCCGAAGATAATTACCGGTGCCAAGACGACCAGTATTGCCATCAATCCAAAAGATTTATAATCAAGTCTACGACCGAATAAACTAGAATTAATATTATAAAATTTATTTAAAAAAACATAAATAATTGTTGTCAGGACCGTGGCTATTATAATTTTGTATAAAAAATCAGTCTCAAATTTATATCCATAATGAGTTGTTAAAATGACCCATAGTCGGAGATTTAGATTCTGTATTAGATACAAAAGCGAACTGACAATTGCTATCGAAAATTTATAGGTAAAACTATCCAGACCAAAGCAGAAAATTGATACGACTGTGATGAGGCCTGAGGGCGTTTTCATGTATCACTCTCGATTAACCGTCATAGGCTTTGATTTGGCCCATGACGGCAATTTTTTAATTTGGTTCAGAGCCTTAAATTTGGGTACCGAGAGTGAGCAGTATCTCTGTCATTTATCATTATTTCTACCCACGCCAAACATCCCACCTGCGGGGGAATTAATTAGCGATGCGTCTCGGGACCCGTTGTTCCACCCCCAGCCATTTGGACCTTTCATTTCACTTGGACTATTTTGCCCCCATGAAAGATTGTTTGAATAGCCCCCACCGCCACCACCGCCTCCACCACCAAAGTACTCAGTGGCAACCTTTGGCATCAGACCAAACTTATCATTGCGTTGTTTCAATTCCGTCTTCATTTCCAGTCTCCTAATGAGTTTTTGAAGCAAACAGAGGCAAGAAATAACCGAGTTAACTTGAACCTGCGGCGTATTCTGCCGTTAGGTAAGATACCCCCCCCCTATACTTAAATATCAATATAAATTGGCGTTAAATACCCTGTCATATAGGACAGGTAAAATGCACTTTTGGGCACTTGTGATGGTTAAAAATATGGCCTTATAGTGGGGGTTTGGGCAACAAAGTGCCGTGTTATCAAATCCCGTGCAAATACGCCCTATTCCAAGTCGGCGCGATGGTGACTTCGTTGATGCAGACATGGGCTGGTTGGGTGGCGATATAGACGTAGAGATTGGCCATATCTTCCGATTGCAACATGCGGGCGCGTTCTTCTTCTGTCACCTTTACGGGCCGCGTGTTGAGGATCGGTGTTGAGATTTCATGCGGGCAGATGACCGAGGAGCGGATGCCGTTTTTGAACTCTTCCATATTGAGGCTATGGCTCATCGCAACGACCGCGTGTTTGGAAGCGGTATAGGCGGTGCCGGACAGAGGAGTGACATATTTGCCTGCCCATGATGCCGTATGAATCAGCACGCCATCTTGCTGCGCGCGCATTTGGGGTAAAACGGCGAGCACGCAGTAATAGGCGCCGTTCAGATTGGCCTGTAACACGTAGTCCAGATTGTCCGGCGTCAGCACCGCGAAGGTGCGTGCGGTCACATTGGTGCCGGCATTGTTGACGAGCACATCGAGCCGCCCGGTGGCTTTGATGATGCGTTCGACGACGGCGGGGGCCATGGTTTTGTCCATCACATCGCCCGGTTCAACCAGCGCTTTGCCGCCCGCTTGTGTGATGGCATGGGCGACCACTTCGAGCGACTCCTTGCGGCGACCGGTGAGGACGACCGTTGCCCCCTCTTTGGCCATGGCGTGAGCGGTCGCCTCGCCAATGCCGCTGCCAGCGCCCGTGATCCAGATGGTTTTGCCTTCGAGTTTGCTCATGGTGCGAATTCCTTCCCGTTTTTGTTGGGAGGGACACTATCGATGCAATCGTTAAAGGCCAAGCCTTGATGTAACATCTGTTCTTTTAGGCTCGTTTTTCGGATCGCCCTATTTTCTAGCTAAATCGGTACAAATGGCCTATAAGGAGGGCTGTTTTGTCGAGGGTTTTGGGCGATGCACCCTACAATTGCTAAACATTTGGCTGGGATGGCTGAGATTTGTCGCCGCTACGATGTCGCTCGATTGGAGGTGTTCGGTTCGGCAGCACGGAGTGAAGATTTCAACCCAGAGATTAGTGATGCCGATTTTTTGGTTGATTTCAATCCAACGAGCACTTTACCCCCCCTTAGGCAATATTTTGGGCTTTCGGCAGACCTCGAAACCCTACTTGGTCGCCCGGTCGATTTAATCCAGTCGCGTGCGATTAAAAATCCCTTCATTCTTGCGGAAATTAATCGATCTCGGGAAGCCGTTTATGCACCGTGATGCGCGGGCCTATTTGTGGGATATAGGACAGGCGTCCAACGCCATTTTGCGCTTTGTTTCGGGGCTCGACGGACAAGGCTATGCGGAAAACGAGATTGTCTCTTCGGCGGTTGAACGAAAGTTCGAAATTATTGGCGAGGCCTTGAACCAATTGTCAAAGATTGATCCGGTTCTTGCTCAGCGTATTCCGGATATTCGGGATATCATCGCTTTCCGGAATATTCTTATTCACGGCTATGCGATGGTCGAACATGACCGAGTTTGGCGTATCGCCCATTCCGCATTACCCCGTCTTTCGCATGTCGTGGAAGAAATTTTGCAAGAACTAACGCGACAGAGCGATTAGAATTCAACTCGAAGCGCCATTGAAGTTATTCCACCGCAGCCCCCGTCGGCACAAGCGTGACAGGAATTTTCAAGTAAGTAACGCCATTGCCATCGGGCGCGGGCATTTTTCCGGCGCGGATATTGACTTGGATGGAGGGGAGCAGCAGCACGGGTGCGGCTAAGGTAGCATCACGCGCCTCGCGCATGGCGACATAGTCATCTTCTGTAATGCCATCATGAATATGGGGGTTTTTGGCTCTCTCTTCGGCAACAGTTGTTTCCCACGCATAGGTTTCTCGACCGGGCGCTTTATAGTCATGGCACATGAACAGCCGCGTTTCGGGCTCGAGCGAGAGAATACGCTTGATCGAGCGATAAAGTTGGCGGGCGCTGCCGCCCGGAAAATCTGCGCGTGCTGTACCGTAATCGGGCATAAACAGCGTATCACCAACAAAAACAGCATCACCAATCCGATAAACAACGCAGGCGGGTGTGTGCCCCGGGGTGTGCAGTACCGCAATTTCCAAGGAACCTAAGGCCAGACGCTCGCCGTCCTTCAACAACAGGTCAAATTCACTGCCATCGCCTGACACGTCCATCGCATTGAAGACGGGGCGGAAGATTTTTTGTACCTCGCGGATGTGCTCGCCGATACCAACTTTTGCGCCTGTTTTCAGCTTAATATAGGGCGCGCCTGACAGGTGATCGGCATGGGCATGGGTTTCGAGAATAAGGGTGATATGAAGCCCATCCGCTTGCGCTTTGGCCAAGATCGCATCGGCTGAAACGGTCGAAGCCTTTCCGGAGCGATGGTCGTAGTCCAGCACCGGATCAATGACAGCGGCCTCTTTGGTCGCGGGATCAACGATCAGATAGCTAACCGTATTGGTTGGTTCGTCAAAGAAGGCGTGAATTTGGGGGGCAATCGACATCTTGGACTCCGGCTCTCCCCACGCTCTGAGGTGCTTATAGATGATGGTGACCCTTCGGGATTGCTGCCGTCGACCTGTCAACGCAGAAACCCAGCGCGTCCTTTGTCAGTAAACGCCTGATTTGCGCGGGTCGTTCCGTCCAAGCTCAATTTCAGGTCGTCTCACGCTTCCCCAAATACCCGCCTGAAAATCGTGTCGACATGTTTGAAATGATAGCCCAAATCAAATAGCTCATCGATTTCTGGTGACGTCAATTTTGCCATCACTTCCGTGTCGGCATTCAACAGGGCCTTAAACTCGCCCTGGCCACGCCAGACCGGCATCGCGTTGCGTTGCACGAGGCGATAGGAATCCTCGCGGCTCACGCCTTTTTGGGTGAGCGCCAACATGACCCGTTGCGAATGCACGAGACCACCCAAACGGTCGAGGTTTTTCTGCATGTTTTCGGGATAGATGACGAGCTTATCGATGACATTGGTGAGGCGGGCCAGGGCGAAGTCCAGCGTGACGGTCGCGTCGGGCGCAAACATCCGCTCGACGGAGGAGTGCGAGATATCGCGCTCGTGCCAAAGGGCTACGTTTTCGAGCGCGGGGGTAACGGCGGCGCGCACAATCCGGGCAAGGCCGGTGAGGTTTTCGGTGAGGACCGGATTGCGCTTATGCGGCATGGCGGACGAGCCTTTTTGGCCCGGCGAGAAATATTCCTCCGCCTCCAGCACCTCGGAGCGTTGGAGATGGCGGATTTCGATGGCCAAGCGCTCAATTGATGAGGCGATGACGCCAAGGGTGGCAAAGAACATGGCGTGTCGATCCCGCGGGATCACTTGCGTCGAAACGGGCTCGACGGTGAGCCCAAGAGCTTTGGCCACATGCTCTTCGACCCGTGGATCGATATTGGCGAAGGTTCCCACCGCGCCGGATATCGCACAGGTTGCGATGTCTTTGCGCGCTGCAACAAGCCGTTCGCGGTTGCGGGTAAATTCGGCGTAAGCGGTGGCGAGTTTTAACCCAAAAGTCACCGGTTCGGCATGGATGCCATGCGAGCGGCCAATGGTCGGCGTCATTTTATGCTCGAATGCGCGACGCTTGATGGCGGCAAGCAGTGCGTCGATATCGGCGAGCAACAGATCCGCCGCGCGGCTCATTTGAATGGCGAGCGTGGTATCGAGCACGTCTGACGAGGTCATGCCTTGGTGCACAAAACGGGCATCGGGGCCGATAAACTCGCCGAGATGGGTTAGAAAGGCGATGACGTCATGCTTCACCTCGCGCTCAATCGCATCGATTTTCTCAACGTCGAAGTGAGCAGCGCCGCCTTTTTCCCAAATGGTTTTGGCTGCTGATTTGGGGATGACGCCCAAATCCGCCATCGCATCACAGGCATGCGCCTCGATCTCAAACCAGATGCGGAAGCGGGTTTCCGGCGACCAGATTGCGACCATCTCGGGACGGCTGTAACGTGGGATCATGGTTTAAACTCCGGTCTTGAGCGCGGCGAGCGCCGCCTGTCGCATGGCGTTGATGGTGTCGGCGTAACGCTCCGGGTCGCCGCTGTAAATGCCCGTTCCTGCGATAAACACATTCGCCCCGGCTTTGGCGGCGAAAGGAACCGTGTCGAGCTTGACGCCGCCATCCACCGCCAAATCAATCGCTCGTTCGCCGATCAGCGCCCGGAGAGCGCTCACTTTCGGCATAAGATTCGTCATAAAGGCTTGGCCGCCAAAACCGGGTTTAACCGTCAGCACGTTGATATAATCGATCTGGTCGAGATGAGGCTGCACGCACTCAGCTGGATCGTCGGGCGTCAAAACCAAACCGGCCTTCATGCGGTGCAAGGCTATGGCGTTCAAAATACCCGCTACGTCATCTTCTAGCTGGGCATGGACTAGGATGCGATCGCTTCCGGCGTGCTTTAGAGCCTCAAGCCAGTCGCGTGCGGGTGTCACCATGAGATGCACTTCAAAGGGCTTTGACGAGAGAGGACGCAAAGCCCGAATGACATCCGGCCCGAAGCTTAAATTTTTGACGACATGGCCATCCATCACATCGAGATGAAAGCGATCAGCGCCGGCAGCGTCGGCGCGCGTGATCTCTTCACCAAGACGGGTGAAATCGGCGGCAAGGATGGAGGGGATGATCTGAATCGGACGCATCAGCGGGCGATAGCATTCATGCGCCCGTGGCACAATGTCGCCAAGGGGAGGTTTTGCCCCTTTGTAAGGCCAAACCCTCATAGCGAGTCACTTGCATAGCGCTTTGGCGCATTGCAAAAGAAAGTCTGCGGATAAGGATGAGCGCAATGGTTGGACGTGAGACAGATGTGATGGTGTTAGGCGCCGGTATTGTCGGCCTTGGCATTGCACTTAAGCTTCAGGAAAAAGGGCGCGGCGTAACGCTGATTGACCGAGAAGAAGCAGGCTCGCAGACGAGCTTTGGTAATGCGGGCATTATCGAGCGAGCCTCGTTTTTGCCCTATGCTTTTCCGCGCGATCTGGGCGAGTTACTCACTTACGCGATGAACTCGCGCACCGATGCGCATTACCATTGGAATGCGTTGCTGACGGTAGCCCCATGGCTCGCACGCTATTGGTGGAATTCGGCTCCTTCGCGCTATCAGCGGGCGGTGATGGGCGCTAAGCCTTTGATTGAAAATTGTCTTTCGGAGCATGAGCCTTTGATCGCGGCGGCTGGCGCGGAACACCTCATCCGGCGTACTGGTTGGCTTAAGGCGTATCGTAGCGAAAAGAAGGCCAAGGCTGCGATTGCTGATGCGGAAAAGCTGCGAACCTTTGGAGTAACTGCTGAAATTCTCGATAAAGCGACATTAGCGGAACGCGAGCCGCATTTGGCCGACGGCGTGATCGGGGCAATACACTATAAGGATCCCGCCAATGTGTCTGACCCACAGGGGCTTTCGCTCGCCTATCGCGCTCTGTTTGAGAAGCGCGGTGGCGTGTTTTTGCATGGGGATGCCCGTACGCTATCGGCGGATGGTGCTGGCTGGCGGGTTGAAACGGCAGCGGGCAGTGTGCGTGCGCGCGACGTAGTGCTGGCATTAGGCCCCTGGGCGCAGGAATTTGTTCGCCAGTTTGGCTATGATTTGCCGATGGGCGTGAAGCGTGGCTACCACATGCATTACCATACGACCGGCAACGCTATATTGAACCATACGGTTTTTGACGCTGACCATTCTTATGTGCTCGCGCCCATGGCGAATGGCGTTAGGCTGACGACCGGCGCCGAATTTGCCCATCGCGACGCCCCGCCAACGCCTGTGCAACTGGAGCGGTTGGAGCCAAAGGCCAAAAAATTCTTTCCCCTTGCGGATCGGGTTGATCCCAAGCCTTGGATGGGTTCGCGCCCTTGTACCGGCGATATGCTGCCCTTTATCGGCGAAGCGCCGCGTCATAAGGGGCTATGGTTCGCGTTTGGTCACGCGCATCATGGGTTGACGATGTCGGCTGTAACAGGCCGTTTGGTGGCAGAGATGATCACGGGTGAGACGCCGTTTACCGATCCGACGCCCTATCGGGTGGATCGGTTTTAAGGGGTGTTTGCTTCTAAAAGGAAATCAACTGCCACTGATAGTTGGGGCAATTCAAAATGAACAATGTTCCACAGGATCATCGGTTCAACACGGTCATATTCGTGTCGGATAATATTGCCTATCGCTCGAATTGCACTCCAGTCGATGTCAGGTTGAAGGCCAATCAATTCGTCCGGCAAAGCACGTACGGCCTCTGAAATAATCAAGACGGCGCGTTCTGTTGCTCTGATCAGAAGATCATTGGTGAGAAAACTCTGTTGCTCCAAATTCGATAGGTAAGGAAGGAGCGCGTCGATTTCATCCTTGATATGCAAGAGACGTATATTTGGCGATTTGCTCGGTGCCATTAGAAAACTTTGATCGCTTCGGATTCGACTACTGATCGGATATGGGGCGAAAGGCCGTTTCGTGTTCCGTATCCTATTTGATATCCCGGAACCGCTTTACGGATATCCTCATATGCGCCAGCAAATGGACGAAGTGCGAAAAACTTCTGATCGACAGCATCAACGAAAACGTCGATATCGGAGTGAGGGGTTGCTTCGTCGCGCGCGAAAGATCCGTAGAGGTACAACCCGCCGATGCCACGCGCCCTAAGCGCTGGCTCAAGTGCCTTCAGCTTAAACAAGAGTTCGTCTCGTTTCATGTAATAATGCTATCCTATATTCGGTCGAAATTAAATTCATTTTCAAGGGGTGTAAATGTCTTTCCACGCAACCTGAGCACCCTCAAAGGGCAGTGCCTCCGCCTCATATACTCCGCGGGCAATGGCGCGGGTTAGCGTATCGGCGGCGGCCATACAGAGTTCGGTAAGATCACTGATACCCCCTTGCAGCGGACGCTTTCCCGTTGCAGCAGCGAAGACGACATCGCCATCCATCGGCGTGTGGGCAGGCCGAATGGCCCGGGCCATGCCGTCATGCGCAGAGAGCGCTAGGCGTTTAGCCTCCGCTTTGGTGAGGATTGCATCGGTTGCTACCACGGCGATGACGGTGTTTTCGCGCGGGCCGCCTTTAAGCCGCAGGGTCAGCGCATTGGCAGGGACCGGGTTGGGCAGGCCGAAACCGCCGAATTCGCTGCCGACCTCATAAGGTGCAGCCCAAAAATGCGGACCATCGCCAATGGTAGCCGTTCCCAAGGCGTTGACGGCAACAATCGCTCCGACGGTGAACCCGGAAGGTGTAACGATGCTGGCGGAACCCAATCCGCCCTTGAAGGTCGCCGTTGTCGCGCCAAAGCCTGCGCCTGCGGTGCCCAGTTTAAACTCGTCCGACGCTTGGGTTACCGCTTGATAGCCGAGTTCCGGATAGGGCGAATAGCGGCCCCAATCCTTTTCACCCCCATTGAGCAAATCAAAAAGGATGGCTTGCGGCACGATGGGCACTCGCGCGGAGCGCACCTGATAGCCACGACCCATCGCATGAAGGGCTGCCATCGCTCCGCCTGCGGCGTCCAGTCCAAAAGCTGAGCCACCAGAGAGTAAAATGGCATCGACCGCGCCAACCGACATTTCAGGCTCGAGCAATGCCGTATCGCGTACGCCGGGTGCGCCGCCAAGAATGGCGATGGAGGCGATGGCGGGCTCATCAAACACAATGGCGGTAACGCCCGTTGCGACACGGGCATCATCCGTTTGGCCGACACGGAGGCCTTGAACATCGGTGATTAAATTTTTCATCGCGGTAGACTGAGGGATTTGAGGGGGGAGGGCAATAGGGGGTAGGGGGTAGGCAGAAGCGAATAGCGAGTGGTGAATAGCGAATAGAGGCTAACGGAATTAACCATAGGGTGCATATTCCGCCTATTGCTCGCTATTCGCTATTCGCCCCGTCGAACACCTTGCCCAAATCCAAGCAGCATCCTATCACTTCTCCATGACAGACATCACTTATCCCGTTGCGGCCTTTGCCGGCTTGGTTTCGTTTCTGAGCCCATGTGTTTTGCCGCTGGTGCCGCCCTATTTGAGTTATATCGCGGGTACCGCCATTGAAGATTTTGCCGAGGGCGGGGAGCGGCGCGTTAAGCGCGCTTTGCCATTGGCAGCTTTACTGTTTGTGCTTGGCTTTTCAACCGTTTTCGTGGCGTTGGGCGCCACGGCCTCATTTCTTGGCCAAGCGGTAAGAGCCTATCTCGATTGGCTGTCGCTCTTTGCGGGCGTTGCGATTATCGCGATGGGGCTGCACTTTATTGGCGTTTATCGGATCGGCTTGCTGTTTCGCGAAAAGCGCATCCATGTCGAAAAGCCGCCCGGTCCGCTTGGCGCTTATGTGATGGGACTGGCTTTTGCTTTTGGCTGGACGCCCTGCATCGGCCCAGTGCTTGCCGCTATTCTAACGGTCGCCGGTTCTGAAGACAGCGTTGGCCAGGGTGCGGCACTGTTGGCAGTCTATTCGCTTGGCCTTGGCATTCCTTTCATCGTCGCTGCCTTTGCGATGGAGCGGTTTACCGGGCTTTTCAAACGCTTTCGCAAGTATATTGGGCTGATTGAGAAAGTGATGGGTGTGTTACTGGTTTTAACAGGAATTGCTTTTCTGACAGGCTCGATGAGCGTCTTGTCATTTTGGTTGATTGAGAATTTTCCGGCGCTGGGCAAGCTTGGGTGAAATTCTCCGGAAATTTTGCCATCATAAGCGTGAATTGAGACTAGTCGCTGATTTAGCTTGATAAAGTTCAAAAACCTTGTCTACTACGGGATCAAATGGAGAATTGATCCATGGCCAATACCGAAAACATTAGCGTCGCCCTACCATCCGAGATGGTAGCGGTGTTGCGTCAAGTCGTCGAGAACGGTGAGTATGAGTCCGAAAGCGATGTCATGCACGAAGCCCTTCGAGATTGGAAATTTCGTCGGACCAATCGGGAACAGGCGGCTGATGAATTACGGCGTTTATGGGATGCTGGCATTGCCAGCGGTGAGGCGCAGGACGGAGAAGCGGTATTTAGCCGACTAGCCGACCGTCTCGATAAGGCCACCGCCGCCTAG